>JAUXDG010000125.1 GCA_030618475.1 Gammaproteobacteria bacterium
AACCCCACCAATTCGACAACAGAGTGAGAATGGTGTTGGGTTTATCAGCGCCTTGAATCTCCATTTTGTGACGCATGCACGGTTCCCATGCATACCGAGTCACATTCCGTTTGCCAGTGCCCCAGAGAATCTGTGTTCATACGAATCGTTCGTCTGCGCCGTCTCCTGACCGCGTCCCTGGTGAAACGTCTCAAAAAGAGGTAAGGCCAACTTTCTCGGTAAAGGGGAGCTGATCGATGATGTCGCCAGCGGTACATTCGATCTCACCACCATCGATCAACCCGTTGCCGGAGCCCATGCTGACCATGGCCCCTGCAAGACAGAGGGCCGAGCGCCCAAGCGAGCTTGTGAAAGGCGTCGACTACTGCCCGTATTTATTTTTTTGTGAACTACGGGCGCTTTTTCACTCAAGTGATCGTCACTTGGTACCACTCATCGTTTGCTGAGTTGGAGTATCGGCACAATAAAGATCAATAGCCGGATAGATATGAAGAAAACTTCAGCAGGTAGGCCCTGCCATATCGACAAGATCGAGTAACGGCCATCGTTGCAATCGCGGTCGCAAGAAGTGAGGAACAAACGGTCTGCGCTTTCAAGTCCGAAAGCGCTTCTCTGTAGGCCGGCTTTCAGCGGTTTTTATGAAGTGCCATGCGGGTATTATCAGCTGGCCAGCAATGCGTTTTAGATTAACACTGTTCGCGCAGAGAGCGTACCGAAGTGACACGCTACACATGAAGCGGAATTTATGCAGGAGATCGCAGCATGACCGACGAACGGGAAGTTCCGAATAGAATGGGAGATAAAGCAATGCACGACACAGTGATAAAAATAGCCGAGGTCAGTTACCAGACCGGTCTCAGCCGGGCAACCATTTACCGGGAAATCAACGCGGGAAACTTCCCGAAGCAACTGCAGCTCTCACCCCAGCGGGTCGGCTGGCTCCAATGGGAAATTGATGCCTGGAAATCCGCGCGCCGACGCGGCCCGATCGTCAAAACAGACCGGCAGCAGCCAAAGGCACTACAAAAGGCACTAAATAATGATGCCCAAACCCAGATCCCGAAGCTTGTTTCAACGTAACCTATTGAAAAATGGCGGAGAGGGTGGGATTCGAACCCACGGATCCCGCGAGGGATCACTTGATTTCGAGTCAAGCCCGTTCGGCCAGCTCCGGCACCTCTCCTGAGTCTGATTTTACCTTGAATATCAATGGGAAATAACACATGCTAAACATGCATCCCAAAGCAAGGCGCATTGTACCCTATGCTTTAGCGTGAAGGCTAAACTTTCCCGGGCTCGGCCCACTTGACTGGTTAATGGTTGATAATTACAAGTATTCCATAAAGAATCCATGCGCTTAGTCCTCATCATATTCACCCTGTTCATCGCCGCTTGTGATTTGTTCCCACAATCCCGATTGGACCGCGTCAAGGATGAGGGTGTGCTCAAGGTGCTGACCCGCAACAGTGCTACGACATATTACGAAGGCCCCCATGGACCAGCCGGGCTGGAATACGATCTGGTGGCAGAATTCGCCGAGTACCTGGGTGTAAAGTTAAAACTCGAAACACCGGAAACACTGGCACAGGTTCTTCACAAGATCCAGGCCGGTGAGGCTGACATCGCCGCAGCCGGCTTGACCGTCACCGATGAGCGTAAGGCGCTCTTCAACTTTGGCACCAGTTACCAACGCATAACCCCGCAACTGGTTTACCGGGTCGGTACACGCCCGCCGAAGAACCTGGATGCCCTGCACGGCAGTCTCGAGGTTGTAGCCTACAGCAGTCATGCCGAACGACTGCGTTCCCTGCAGGAAGATCACCCGGAACTATCTTTTCAGAAAACCAACGAACTGGACAGCGAAGAACTTCTCAACCTGGTCTGGGAGCAGGTCATCGATTACACAGTGGCCGATTCCAACGAAGTCGCGATAAGCCGTCGTTTCTATCCGGAACTCCGGGTCGCGTTCGACATCAGCTCCCCTGAACCACTGGCCTGGGCCTTCCCGCCTGGAGAAGATCGAAGCCTGGTCGACAAGGCCGACGAGTTTTTAAACAGGCTGAAAGAAAACGGCCAGCTCGATCGCTTGCTGAAACGTTATTACGCTTATGTTTCCGAATTCGACTACGTCGGGACACGCCGTTACATGAAACATATTGACCAGCGTTTACCGCTTTACCAGGCCTGGTTCGAGCAAGCCGGAAAGGACACAGGTGTGGACTGGCGCCTGTTGGCGGCCATTGGTTACCAGGAATCACACTGGAACCCGAAAGCGGTTTCGCCGACCGGCGTACGCGGACTCATGATGCTGACCCGGGCTACGATGCAGCAAATAGGCATTGACAAGGACCGCCATGATGCCCAGGCCAGTATCGAAGGCGGAGCCCGCTATATCACCACGGTAAAGAAAAGAATCCCTGCACGTATCAAGGAACCTGATCGCACCTGGATGGCGCTGGCGGCCTACAACATCGGTTATGGGCACTTGGAGGACGCGCGTATTCTTGCCGAGAACGATGGTGCCGCCCCGGACAAGTGGATCGACGTGAAAAAGTATCTGCCGCTGCTGAGCCAGAAAAAGTGGTACCAACAAACGCGCTATGGCTATGCTCGCGGCCGTGAGCCGGTACGCTACGTTGAAAATGTCCGCAGCTATTACGATATCCTGGTGTGGATAACGGACAAGGAACGCACACCCAACCGGCGAACACCGGCGCTCACCGTCGATTCCCCGGCATTATGACTCAGGCGACCTGAACCGGGATGGCGCTTCTCTGGCGCAGGATGCGGTTGTCAGCGTCCAGATAAACCAGTCGTGGGTGGAATCCCGCGGCTTCCTGCTCGCTCAGTACCGCGTAGGTGCAGATAATGATGCGGTCACCCGGCTCGGCTTTATGCGCTGCTGCACCGTTGATGGAAATGATGCCGGAACCCTGCTCGGCGCGTATGGCATAGGTGGTGAAACGCTCGCCGTTGACCAGATTATAGATATGAATCTGTTCGTATTCGCGGATAGCGGCGGCCTCCAGCAAACCACTGTCTATCGCGCACGAACCCTCGTACTCGAGTTCCGAGTGGGTCACATGTGCGTGGTGCAACTTGGATTTCAGCAGCGTGATCTGCATCCGTCGTAAATCCTAACGAGACCTGGGACGGCTATTATCCCAAGATCTGTAATCCCCTGCAAACCTTGCTGATCCTGGTATTTTACACGCCCACATTATCAATCAGCCTGGCGCGCCCGAGGCGGGCCGCCGCCAGTACCACGGCGCGCGCATTACCCGCTTCGATCGGCTGCAGTGTTGCCGCGTCGCGGATACTGACGTAGTCGGGGGTAAACCCGGCCTGTTTGAGCCTTTGTATCGCCTGTGCTTCCAGTTCGGCGCAGGCCCGCTTCTGGCCGCGCACCCCCTCGGCCACCTGACACAGGGTCTGGTAGAGCACGGGTGCCTGTTTGCGTTGCCCGGCGCTCAGGTACTGGTTACGCGAACTCATCGCCAGGCCATCCGCTTCGCGCACTGTTGGCACAGCCTCAATGTCAATGGGCCAGCAAAGATCCTTCACCATGCGCCGGATGACCGCCAGTTGCTGATAGTCCTTTTCCCCGAAAACCGCGATATCGGCTTGTACCAGGTTGAAAAGGCGCGCCACTACGGTCGCCACACCGACAAAAAAACCGGGGCGGACATCGGCCTCCAGACCTTCACCCACACCCGGCACTTGCACGCGCGTGGTTTCATTCACGCCTGACGGATAGACCAGATCGACAGCTGGAGCGAACAACAGGTCCACCTGCTCCTGTTCCAGCAGCGCCTTGTCGTCTTCCAGTGTGCGTGGATAGCTATCAAAATCCTCACCGGGTCCGAACTGCATGGGATTGACGAAGATGCTGACGACGACACGATCGGTAAGCGACCTGGCACGTCGCACCAGCTGCAAATGGCCTTCATGCAGGTTGCCCATGGTCGGTACAAAACCGATGCGTTCCCGGCAGCGGCGCCAGCCCTGCAACAGCTCACGCAAATCATCAAGCCCGCTAATGGTATTCATCAGGAAAAACTGTGCTGTGGCGCCGGGAACCGCCCTGCTTTGACGGCCTCAACAAAAGCCCGCAGGGCGCCGGGTATATCGTCGCTGTCTTCCAGGAAATTACGTGAGAAGCTCGGCCTTTTGCCCGGCGTTATACCCAGCAGGTCATACAGTACCAGCACCTGCCCGTCACAATCCGGGCCAGCCCCTATACCGATGCTGGGTATGCGCAGGCATTGACTCACCTGTCTGGCCAGGTCGGCGGGTATGCACTCAAGCACCAGCACGGAAGCGCCCGACTTTTCCAGCAGGCGGGCGTCTTCCAGTAAGCGTTGGGCGGATTCTGCATCTCGCCCCTGCACCCGGTATCCGCCCAACTGGTGTACCGACTGTGGCGTCAGACCGAGGTGTGCGCACACCGGAATGCCGTGTTCGGTCAAGGCCCGAACACTATCGGCGATGCCTCGACCGCCTTCCAGTTTCACCATGTGTGCGCCCGCCCTCATCAGACGTGCTGCATTTCCCAGCGCCCGGTCAACGCTGCTGTAACTCATAAACGGCATGTCGACAATACGTAACGCGAACTGTCCTGCGCGCGCGACGCAGGAGGCATGATAGATCATATCGGCCATTCTCACCGGCAGGGTCGAATCGTGCCCCTGGACTACCATGCCCAGGGAATCGCCCACCAGCAACACTTCAACGCCCGCCTGTTCCAGAAGACAGGTGAAACTGGCGTCGTAGCTGGTCACGCAGGTGATCTTTTCACCCCGTTCTTTCAAACGCAGCAACGAAGCGCTGGTCACGGCGTCACGATCAGCCACGCTTTTCTCCGGGCGTTGACACGCGTAAGGCATCCGGCATGGGGTTAAAGAAGTGGCGGCCGCTTCTGGTTAATGCCATCTGTTCCAGCAACGCCAGGTAATCCGTGTCACTGTCCACCAGATTGATCTCGGCTGCGTTCACAATCAGCAGACGCGATTCATCATAGTAGTGAAAAAAACGCGTATAGGCGTCACACAGGGATTTCAGGTAATTCGGCTCCATACTCCGTTCGTAAGCAATACCTCGTTTGCCGATGCGCTTGAGCAACACATCCACCGGCGCCTGCAGATAGATCACCAGGTCCGGCTTGGGCACATCGATGGTCAGATGCGAATACACCTGTTCGTAGAGCTTGAACTCTTCCTGATCCAGCGTGAGTTTTGCGAACAGCCGATCCTTGTCCATCAGAAAGTCTGACACGCGTACCGGTTCGAACATGTCAGCCTGACGCAGTTCCTGCATCTGCTGTGCACGCTGCAACAGGAAGAATAACTGCGTCTGCATGGCAGCGGCGCGCGGGTTACGGTAGAAGCGGTCCAGAAACGGATTATCGGCAGCGCCTTCCAGCAAAAGTTCACTGCCAAAGGTCTCCGCAAGTCGCCGCGCCAAGCTGGTCTTTCCAACACCAATCGGGCCCTCAACCACGATAAACCCTGGATTCTCCATGCCGTCCCTCTTGACCGCTAACCGGCTGACTGCGCCGTTACGGACAGTCGGGACAGACCGGCATCCGAACACTGTTCCATCAGGGACCTCACGCCACCCAGCCCGGGAATTTCAAGTTGCCCGTTGATTTCCGCCAGCGGGTATAAAACAAAACTGCGTTCTGCGATGCCCGGATGAGGGATTTTCAATCGTTCGGTAGCAACCACATCTTCACCATACAACAGTATATCCAGATCCAGGGTCCTCGGACCCCAGTGCTGTGCCCGTACCCGGCCCTGCGCCTGTTCAATGCCCTGCAGCTTATCGAGTAAGGCTTCGGGTTCGAGCCCTGTGCTCAACTGTACGACCGCATTCAGGTAGTCGGGCTGATCCTGCGGCCCCATCGGCGCGCTGCGATACAGGGACGAACGGGCCTGCAGACGGGTTTGTGGCAGGCCGGTCAACGCCTCGATCGCTGTTTCCAACTGAGACTCGGGATTATCCAGGTTACTGCCCAGCCCAATGTAAGCCAGCACTTCAGTCATTGACATTCGCGGCTGGCTTGCGCTTTCTTGGCCGACGCCGGCGTTTTTTCCTGGACGGTGCGGATTCAACCATCTTGTCACGCTCACCGGCATTCAGGGTCTGGAATTCGGTCCACCAGTCGGCCAGCTCCTTGGGGGCTTCGCCGGTTTCGCTGCGCAACAAAAGAAAATCGTACGCCGCTCGAAAGCGTGGATGTTCGAGCATACGGTAAGGGGCCTTGCCACGCCTGCGCTCAAGACGGGACTGCAGCATCCAGATTTCCCGCATGGGGAAACTGAAACGCTTGGGCAACGAGGTCGCCTGTACCTGCTCAGAAGTGATCTGGTTACCCGCGAGCTGGGATGCCTCCAGCGCGGTCATTCCCTGATCCAGCAAGACCTGTGTCCGCAGGCGCACAGGTTCCCACAACAAGGCGGCATAGAGAAAGGCCGGTGTTACCGGCTTGTCTTCCGCCAGGCGCTTATCGGTATTCTCCAGAGCGCGCAGCACAAAGGTAATGGGGAATCCCTGCTCTTCGTGACTCAGCGCCTCCTCCGTCATCGGGAACAGGCGGCGAAACAGATCATAATGACGCAGCAGCTCGAAAGTCGTTACCGCACAGCCACCCAGGAACAGTTTCATGACTTCCTCGAACAGGCGTGCGGTGGGAATATCCTCCAGCAAATAGTCCAGCTCATGTATGGCGGCTTCGCTGTCCGGATGAATACGGAAGCCGAGCTTGGCGGCAAAGCGAACCGCCCTCAGCATGCGCACCGGGTCTTCACGGTAACGCTGCTCGGGATCACCGATCAGACGCAAAATGCCGCCTTTCAGGTCCTCGAGGCCGCTCACGTAATCGATCACGGAAAAATCCTTGATGTCATAGTAGAGTGCATTCACCGTAAAGTCGCGGCGCCAGGCATCGTCTTCGATACCGCCATAGACGTTATCGCGCAGGATACGGCCTTGCTCGGAATGCGCGCTGTCACGGTCGTCGGCAGACTGGCTGTCGTGTCGGGCACGGAAGGTGGCGACCTCGATAATCTCGCGCCCGAAACGAACGTGTGCCAGGCGGAAACGGCGCCCGATCAGGCGACAATTTCTGAACAGATGCCTGATCTCATCCGGGGTCGCATTGGTAGCCACGTCAAAATCCTTGGGTTCACGCCCCAGCAACAAGTCACGCACCCCGCCCCCCACCAGAAAGCTCTGGAACCCGGCCTCTTTGAGGCGGTACAGCACCTTTAGCGCACTGGAACTGATACTGGCCCGCGAAATCGTGTGCTCGGGCCGGGGGATGACAGCGGGCTGGACGCTACCGGAATCGATATCGCCTTGATTATCCACTCTAATTCACTTGTCCCTCAATCACTGATGCGTATAATACCACTCTGCTGTATTCCATACAGCGTTCATAATGCTCCCTTCGTCTAGCGGTCAGGACACTGGCCTCTCACGCCGGTAACAGGGGTTCGATTCCCCTAGGGAGCACCATATAATTCAATAGGTTATAAGGATTCGCCCATGCTATTAGGGAATAAATGGGGAATAAAAGAGGGATTATTTTCTTGGGGTCACGAAAATAATCGTGGCGTAAAACCCATATGCGGTTACGCGTCATTAATCATAACCTCATTATATACGCGCATAATTAGACT
>JAUXDG010000123.1 GCA_030618475.1 Gammaproteobacteria bacterium
GCCGCTCCATGCCCGATGCGTTATTGCAGGTCAATAAACAGAAAACGCTGTGCCACGGTGGTGCAACACCCATTGAACCCGTTAATTTCACAATAAATTCATAAAGTCGAAGTAGAAAATATAGTAATATACGGATACGCTGTTTTTCCTTTAAATCAAGTCAACATCATTGAATGCCCGTGCCAGGCTTTTGCTGTTGAACCGGCAGCCGACCGCCAGACACGAGCAACTTCAGCAAAACTGCTGTACAGGGATGACTATGAATTCAGTCGAGCATGTCAACGACTTTATTGCAGAACTAAACACCATTGTCGGTGACCGTCCGGAACAGCTGCTTCAGTACCTGTACAGGATTCAGTACCGGTACTCTTTTATACCACCGCAGGCCGTGCAACTGCTCGCCGCCAGACTGGGCGTGCCGGTAACCGCGGTTCAGGGTGTCATCGAATTCTACTCGTTCCTGCATGACACAGCGCGCGGTGATTTCGACATCCTGTTCAGCGACAGTATTACCGATCACATGCTGGGTAGCCACAAGCTTGCGCACAGCCTGTGCGAGCGGCTTGGCGTTCGCTTTGGCGAACCCCGAAGTGATGGCAGGGTAACCGTCGACCTGACGTCCTGTACCGGCATGTGCGACCAGGGCCCGGCCATGCTGGTAAACGGCTGGACTGTGCCACGCCTGGACGAAGCCCGCATCGAGGCGATCGCCAGACTGATCGAAACAGCAACCCCGACCGACGATTGGCCGGCGGAGTTCTTCGCGGTAGAGGACAACATTCAGCGCCGCGATCTTTTGTTAACCTCAGCGATCAGCGCAGGCAGTGCTCTGCAGGCACTGATGAACAAGGGCAGCCAAAGAATACTCGAGGAACTCGATCAGTCGGCGCTGCGCGGCCGGGGTGGTGCCGGCTTCAAGACCGCGACCAAGTGGCGTTTCTGCCTTGAAGCCGAGGCGCAGCAACGCTACGTCGTCTGCAATGCCGACGAAGGAGAACCGGGCACTTTCAAGGACCGGGTACTGCTGAACAGTTACGCGGATGACGTGTTCGAAGGCATGACCCTGTGTGCGGGCGTCATCGGCGCCAGCCAGGGCTATCTGTATTTACGCGGGGAATACCGTTACCTGCTCGATCCGTTACAGACTGCACTCGAGCACCGTCGGCAGGCGGGTCTGCTGGGGCGTAACATTCTTGGACAGGACGGCTTTGATTTTGACATCGACATCCACATGGGTGCAGGTGCTTACATCTGTGGCGAGGAGTCGTCGCTGATCGAATCACTGGAGGGCAAACGGGGCATACCGCGCAAGCGCCCGCCGTTCCCGGTCACCAGCGGTTTCCGCCGTCAGCCAACGGTGGTGAACAATGTCGAGACCTTCATGGCAGCGGCGCAAATTGCCGTGCACGGCGCCGACTGGTTTGCTGCTGTCGGTACCGGGCAATCCACCGGTACCAAACTGTTGAGTATCAGTGGCGATTGCACACGACCCGGCATCTACGAATATCCGTTCGGTGTTTCGATCAGACAGATACTGCAGGATTGTGGCGGCGGAGATGCCCAGGCAGTCCAGGTGGCCGGTGCCGCCGGTTCAACCCTTCCGCAACGCGACTTCGACCGCAGCATCGCCTTTGAGGACGTCGCCAGCGGCGGCTCCTTCATGGTTTTCAATCAGCAGCGTGAGCTGCTGGATATGGTGCAGAATTTCGCTCATTTTTTCGCTCATGAGAGTTGCGGCTTCTGTACCCCCTGTCGGGTTGGCGGCACGCTGTTGAAGGATCTGGTGGACAAGGTGCATTCAGGCCACGGGACAGAATATGACCTGCAGCAGATGCGCGAGATCGGGGCTCTGATGCGCGATACCAGCCATTGCGGCCTTGGCAGTACAGCGCCGAACCCGGTCCTGGAAACTCTGGACAAGTTTCCCGCCATCTACCAGTCGCGCCTCCGCGACAGCCGCTATGAACCGGCATTTGACCTCGATGCAGCACTGCAGGACGCAAGACAGATTAGCGGTCGGGACCAGGACGCCGCACATTTCGAGGCAGAATCATGAGTGAAAATAAAGCCTTCACACTGGACGCAAAGCCCATCGAGTTTCAGGATGGAGACACCATTATGGATGCGGCGCTGCGCGCGGGTGCTTACATCCCCCACCTTTGTCACAATCCGGAATTCGAACCACACGGCAGCTGCCGGGTGTGTGTCGTCGGGGTCAACGGTCGCAGGGTCTCCGCCTGCACCCAGCCGGCGACAGAAGGGCTGGAGGTCGAAAACAACTCGGAGGCCATTAAGCAGGAGCGACGCGCCCTGCTGCAAATGCTGTTTGTCGAGGGCAACCATGTCTGTCCGGGCTGTGAGAAAAGCGGTGCCTGCCAGTTGCAGGCTGTCGCTTACTACGTGGGTATGCTCGACCCCCACTTTACCCATTTCTTCCCCCGGCGTTTGGTGGATGCCTCGCATGCCGAGGTCGCTATCGACTTCAACCGCTGCATCCTGTGTGAACTCTGCGTTCGGGCCAGCTGCGATGTTGACAAGAAAAATGTATTTTCCATCAGTGGCCGCGGTATTGGCAGCCACCTGGTGATCAACTCCCCCAGCGGCAAACTGGGCGACAGCGACTTTTCGGTCAACGACAAGGCGGCGCAGGTGTGCCCGGTGGGCGCGATACTCCACAAGCACACTGGTTATGACCGGCCCATCGGCGAGCGTCTGTACGACCGCCAGCCGATCAGCGTGGTCGGCGACGTTGCAGAACACGAAGGCAAAGACCATGGCTGAAAAAATCAGACTGGCAACCGCGTCGCTGGCCGGCTGTTTCGGCTGCCACATGTCATTGCTGGACATCGACGAACGCTTCCTGGAACTGGTCGAACTGGTCGAATTTGACCGCTCACCGTTTACCGACATCAAGACCATCGGTGAATGCGACCTGGGCATCATCGAGGGCGGTGTTGCCAACGAAGAAAATGTTGAAGTGTTGAGGGAATTCCGCAAACACTGCAAGGTACTGGTAGCCATGGGTGCCTGCGCCATCAACGGCGGCATACCCGCCATGCGCAATCAGTTCGAGCTCAGGGAATGCCTGGAAGAATCGTACATAGACGGCGTGGGCGTGGTAAACCCCCACATACCCGACGATCCGGAAATCCCGATGCTGCTAAACAAGGTTCACCCCATCTATGAGGTCGTCAAAGTGGATTACTTTCTGCCGGGCTGCCCGCCATCGGCCGATGCCATCTGGACCTTCCTGACCGAACTGCTCGCCGGCGAGCCCATCAGCTTCCCCTATACCCAGATTCACTATGACTGACGTGTTCACTTCGTCAAACACACAACACCGCCAAGGTATGCCCCATGACAGACCAACTGGAAACCGCACAACACCCGGAACGACTGAAGCGGGTTGTGATCGAACCCCTTACCCGCGTGGAAGGCCACGGCAAGGTGACGCTGCTGCTGGATGATGCCAACCATATCAAACAGGCGCGACTGCACATCGTCGAATTCCGCGGCTTCGAGAAATTCGTCCAGGGCCGCCCCTACTGGGAATTGCCGGTGCTGGTGCAGCGGTTGTGTGGCATTTGCCCGGTCAGTCATCATCTTGTCGCCGCCAAGGCTACCGACATGCTGGTCGGCGCCACCCAGATCACCCCCGCGGCGGAGAAAATCCGCCGCCTGATGCACTATGGCCAGACACTGCAGTCACACGCCCTGCATTTCTTTCATCTGTGTTCCCCGGATCTGCTGTTTGGCTTCGATGATGAGGTGCGGCACCGCAACATCATCGGCGTCATCGAGGACCACCCGGAGATCGCCAAGCAGGGTGTATTGTTACGCAAGTACGGCCAGGAAGTGATCCGTGTGACCGCAGGCAAACGCGTCCACGGCACCGGTGCTATTCCAGGCGGCGTCAACAAATCGATCAGCACGGATGAAAGAGATTATTTGCTCAAGGATATCGACCAGATCATCGCCTGGAGCCAGGGTTCGGTCGAGCTGATCAAACGGATCTTCTCCGATCAGTTCGACTACCACATGGCGTTCGCCACTATCGACAGCAACATGATGAGCATGATACGCAACGATGGGGCCTTCGAAATCTACCATGGCGGTCTTCGCGCCAAAGACCCGAACGGCCAGACCATCTTCGATCATGTCGACTGCAATACCTATGAGCAATACCTGCGCGAAGGTGTCAAATCATGGAGCTACATGAAGTTTCCTTTTATCCATTCGCTCGGTAGCGAGAACGGATGGTATCGCGTCGGCCCACTGGCCCGCGTCAATAACTGCGACTTCTTCACCACACCGCTGGCGGAACAGGCGCGCAAGGCATTCAGGGATGCCGGGCAAGGCAGGCCGGTGCAGGCCTCACTGGCTTACCACTGGGCAAGGTTGATCGAACTGTTGCACTGCGCGGAAGCGATCAAGGACCTGCTGTTTGACGATGATCTGCTCAGCGACGACCTGCTGGTCAAAGGCGACATGCAGGCGCGCGGCATCGGCGTCCTGGAGGCACCCCGCGGCACCCTGATTCATGATTATAGAATCAATGCAGACGGTCTGGTTGAAAAAGCCAACCTGATCGTATCGACAACCAACAATAACCAGGCGATGAATGAGTCGATCCGCCAGGTCGCGAATCACTACCTGGACGGCAAACAGCTGACGGAACCGTTGCTGAACCAGATCGAGGTCGCCATCCGTGCCTACGACCCCTGCCTGTCCTGCGCCACCCACGCGCTGGGCAAGATGCCACTCGAGGTACAGCTGTTGAACAGCGAAGGCGAGCTGGTGGATCGGCTGCAAAAGCGGGCTGACGGTGCCATCGGTATACCAGCAGACCGTGAGAACAGCGGGTGACTGACGAGTCCCGCACAAAACCCATCCTTGTTTTTGCCTATGGCAACCCCTCGCGGGGTGATGATGCGCTGGGACCGGCCATGTACGAACTGATAGAGGAACAACAGCAGAAAGCCGGCCTGTTTACTGACGTAGCACTGCTCACCGATTTCCAGCTGCAAATCGAGCACGCAACCGATCTGCAACAACGCCAGCAAGTGATTTTCATCGATGCCAGCCTGACGGCATCCCCGCCCTACGAATTCCACCCCGTTCTGCCCGAACAAGACCTCAGCTACACCACCCACGCCATGAGCCCGGGTGCTGTGCTCTATGTCTATCAGCAGATCAACCGACAGCCACCTCCCCCCGCTTATATGCTCTCGATACGAGGCTACGCATTCCGCCTCGGAGAGCCGATCTCCCGGCGTGCACGCGCACATCTGCAGGCAGCTTTCGAATTTCTCATGAGGGGCCAGGTCTTGAACCCTGAATGACTGGCGGATGCGGTAACATCACATCCGGCTCATTACCCTTAATTCAATCCGAGAACATCCTGCATGTCGTACAAACCGGCAGGCTGCGACACCACCCAGCCAGCGGCACGAGCAGCTCCGGATGCAAAAGTCATGCGGCTGGATGCCTTGTGGGTAATTTCCACGCGCTCGCCTTCGGCGGCAAACATCACCGTATGTTCGCCAACGATGTCGCCGGCACGTATGGTTTCAAAGCCGATGGTAGTGCGCTCCCGCGCCCCGGTCATACCTTCGCGCCCATAGACCGCACAGTCTTGCAAATTCCGTCCAAGCGCTTCGGCAACAACTTCCCCCATACGCAGGGCTGTTCCGGACGGTGCATCCAGCTTGTGTCGATGGTGTGCCTCAATGATTTCGATATCCACTTCTTCACCCAGCACACGCGCAGTCACATCGAGCAGTTTCAGACACAGGTTCACCCCGACACTCATGTTGGGCGCAAACACGATGCCGATGTCCCCGGATGCATCCTCTATCTGCCGCTTCTGCTCATCACTGAAACCGGTGGTTCCGATCACGATACGCTTGCCGTGCCGACGACAGAGTTCCAAGTGCACCAGTGTTGCAGCGGGTGCTGTGAAATCGATCAGCACATCAAACTGGTCAACCAGACTCTCGAGATCATCATGGATGATGACACCCAGCTCAGCCACTCCGGCCACCGCACCGGCATCACTGCCGAGTAGTTCATGTCCAGCGCGTTCTGTTGCCACACCCACCGCTAATCCCTCTGTACGCCCGCAGGCATCGATCAAATTGCGGCCCATGCGGCCGGCGGCTCCGGGTATGGCGATTCGTGTCATTTTTAATTTTCTCCAGCAATCCAAGAATGATCAGTGACTTTACAAACATTTATAGCTTGGTACGCCAAGCCGAACATTAGATAGCCGCCATACCTTTACGGGACCGTCGGCAGCAGGGATGCTGCCGTCGAGCGTACAGGGAGATATTTACAGCGCGTCCTGTAAAGGTATGGCGGCTATCCAGTACTCAGTATTATGCCGCAAACCATTGTTGTTAAGGGGGGAAGACTGGCTAGAATTTCATGCCTTCGAAGAAATTCTTGACACCGTCCAGCCAGGTATGGTGCTGGGGACTATGCTTGCCGTGATTTTTCAGGCTGGTATCCAGCTCGCGTAACAGATCCTTTTGTTTGCCGTTGAGCTTGATGGGAGTTTCCACCACCACCCGACACAAGAGGTCACCAACTGCCCCACCACGAACCGGCTTGACACCCTTGCCACGCATGCGGAACAGCTTGCCGGACTGAGTTTCCGCCGGCACCCTCAACAGCACACGACCACCCAGGGTTGGCACTTCCAGTTCGCCACCAAGTGCAGCAGTGGCAAAACTGATGGGCACTTCGCAATACAGATTGGCGTCATCACGCTTGAAGATCGAGTGATCCTTGACCTGAATCTGTACATACAAATCACCAGGCGGTCCACCGTTTTCACCGCTTTCACCTTCGTTAGCCAGACGGATACGGTCACCGCTGTCCACACCCGCCGGCACTTTCACGGAAAGTGTCTTCTGCTCCTTGATCCTGCCCTGGCCATGACAATCGCCGCAGGGATCATTGATGGTGGAACCGCTACCGTTACAGCGTGGACAGGTCTGCTGGACCGAGAAAAACCCCTGCTGCATGCGAACCTGGCCATGACCACCGCAAGTGGTACAGGTGCTTGGTTTGGTGCCTTTCCTGGCGCCGGTGCCGTCACAGGTAGCACAGCTGACGTAGGTCGGAACGCGGATCTTCACCGTGGTTCCGCGAACCGCGTCTTCCAGGGAAAGCTCCAGGTTGTAGCGCAGGTCCGCACCACGATAGACGCGCTTCCCGCCACCACCGCCGCCGCCCCCACCGAAGATATCGCCGAACACATCCCCGAATATGTCGCTGAAGCTGGCACCAGCACCGAAACCGCCGGCACCGCCGGCACCACCCATACCGGGATCGACACCGGCATGCCCAAACTGGTCATAGGCTGCACGCTTCTGTGCATTGCTCAATACTTCATAGGCCTCTTTGGCCTGTTTGAATTTTTCTTCGGATTCTGCATCATCCGGATTCCGGTCCGGATGATATTTCTGTGCCGCACGCCGGTAGGCTTTTTTCAGCTCGGCATCGCTGGCGTTTTTGGAAACACCTAAAACCCGGTAATAGTCTTGCTTCGACATAGCTCGATTCTTTGCTCTAAACTCTAACCGCATACTCCAGGGCAGCATCTTTCACGGTTATTCCATACGTCAAAAATCCGGGGCCAGCTTTCAGCCGGCCCCGGACTGCCTTTTCAGCCTGATCTCTCCGTACCGCTTACTTGTTGTCGTCCTTGACCTCTTCGAACTCCGCATCGACCACATCGTCAC
>JAUXDG010000082.1 GCA_030618475.1 Gammaproteobacteria bacterium
CCATTCCTCACCTTCTGCCCTGGGGCATGTGGTGAGAGATCCGGGCTAAGCCCCTGATTTGCCCTTTCTGTTGCCGATGTCGGTGTCTTATATTTTAGCCGGGTCGGCCGACAGCTTCATCTTGGGGAGAAGACACAGGGAAATTTAACGATGGAACAGGCGATTCTTGATACTCACCAGAAAGCGCTGGCTATTAATCTGGACGGCGGCAAATACGGCACAATCGCAGAAATCGGGGCCGGTCAGGAAACTGCCCGCTGGTTTTTCCGGGTTGGCGGGGCGGCAGGGACTATCGCCAAGGCCATGTCGGCTTACGACATGAAATTCAGCGACTCGATATACGGTTCGTGTAACCGCTATGTGAGTCGTGATCGCCTGCAGGCGATGCTCAATCACGAGTACCAGCTGCTGAACGAGCGTCTCGGTGAGAGCCGCGGGGCAAAAAGTGCCTTTTTCGCATTCGCCAACACCGTGGCAGCGCGCAGCTTCACCCAGAAACAGGATGGCCATGGCTGGCTGGGTATCCGTTTTCAGACCGAGCCAGGTGAAGAAGCGTCCCAGATCGATTTGCACGTGCAGCTGAAGGGACAGGAGAACATACAGGATCAGGAGACCCTGGGTCTGCTGGGTGTCAATCTGATCTACGCAGCGTTACATCTCCAGGAAGACCCGAACGCACTGCTTGCATCACTGCTGGACGGGCTCAGCACCGATCTGCTGGCGATCGATATGATTGACTTTTACGGGCCCGCCTTCAAGAAGGTGGACAACCGCTTAATGGCATTACGCCTGGTACAGCTTGGCTTGTCCGTTGCAGCCATGTTTCAGGCTGATGGTAAAGTTGTACAACCGGCGGAAGCGCTGTACAAAAAGGCTGTTCTGGTCGAACGCAGCCGCTTCAGGCCGCCTACCAATCTGACCATGAATTTGCTGGATTGTGCCTACAAGGCATTTTGCACAGAATCGGATATCAACCCCGAGGATGTGATCGTGCTCAGCGAAATGACCTTGCACAACCTCGCCGAAGGTGAAGACATCGATGCTGAGGATTTCCTGCATCGGGCAGAGATTCTGTGCGCACTGGGCAAACACGTCATGATTTCAGGCTACGGCGAATTCTACCGTCTTGCCCAGTATCTGTCCGGTTATACGGATATGCCGGTTGGAGTCGCACTGGGCGTACCAACCCTGGAGCAGATTTTCGATGAAAAATATTACCAAAACCTGCACGGTGGTATTCTGGAGTCCTTTGGTCGCCTGTTCAGGAACGATCTGCGTTTGTATGTCTGCCCGGCCCTGGATGATGAGACGGGTGAGCTGACTACCGTACATAATCTGAATATCCAGGAACATTTGCGGCACCTGTACCTTCACCTGCTGGAAAACGGTTATATCAAGGAACTGGTTGCCATTGATCGATCACAACTTGCAATTTTCTCACACACGGTACTGGAAAAAATACGCAAAGGCGAATCCGACTGGGAGACCATGGTGCCGGCGAAAGTGGCGAAAATCATCCGCGACAAGCGCCTGTTTAATTGCCCGGGATAGAGCACTAGTGCAGTAAGGCGAACATCTGGCGCCGGTATCCGGGAATGCGCTCATCGTCTTGATCCAATAGAGCAAAAACAGTCAGCAGTCCGCGCTGTGCGGCGCCGTCTCTGTAATTGCGATCCTGTTTCAGTAGTAGCATGAAATTCCCGAGCGCGTTGTCATAGTCACCAGCCAGTACTTGTCGGGCGGCCAGTTGATAGCGTGGTTCAGACTGTTTGGGGTCTTCGTCAAGCGTTGATTCCAGCTCTGTAGCTGAGGGCGCATCGGTGATGGAGCGGGAGAATTCCAGCAAAGCCTTCAGGCTTGCGGCTTCCGATGCTTCACGAATTTCTCTCGGTAATGCCTGGATGATTTCCCCGGCCCGGTCCAGCTGATTGCCATCAAGACACAGCCGGGCGTATTTCAGCGGCAGGCGCGGATTATCAGGGTCTTCCCTGTAAGCCTGTTCCATTAATTGCAGGGCTTCGCTGCGCTTGCCCTGCGCATCGAGTTCAATCGCCTGTTGCAGCCTGCGGTCGGACTTACGTTCGATGTAAGCATCGATCAGTGTGCGCAGCGCGGCTTCCGGCTGAGCGCCAAGCACTTCCTTTACCACTTCTCCGTAACGGTACAGGCGTAAGGTCGGCAGACTGCGGATAGCATGTTGTTCGGCCAGTGCGCGTTCCTGTTCTGTGTTGATCTTGGCGATCTGCAGCTGGTCCCGGTATTCCCCGGCAAGCTTCAGCAATACCGGCAACTGCATTTTGCAGGGAGCGCACCAGTCGGCCCAGAAATCGACCAGTACCGGTATCTCGGCGGACTTTTCGATGACCTGTTGCTGAAAGCTGGATTCGGTGACTTCGATGACATTGGATAGTTCACTCATGACTTTACCTGCACTACAGATTTCTAATTGTTACGCCGCCATCATCGTGGAGTTGCCCCGTCTGGACCTGATGATGAGTTGTCAATATTAACCAGCATCCCGCCATCTGTCAGTAAAAGATAGGCCTTTATGGAATGATCCGGCCACAGGCGCTGTACGCCTTCCCGGTACAGTTCGAGTTGAGGTTTATAGTGTTCTGCGAGCTGTTGTGCCAGTGCTTTACTGGCTATGCGGTGGGTTTTGTAGTCTATCAGGTAAATGTCGGCATCAGTAACCACCAGGCGGTCAATGATGCCATAGACGGTTTCTCGTCCACGCCGGTATTGTATGGGTACTTCATTAAATGTTCTGGTGCCGGTAAGCGGTGTAAACAGCCATGTCAGGTCCCTGTTTTCCAGCAGCTTGCTGACCTCATCCCAGCACTGCTGCAGGAGGGGGTCGTTTGACGTCAGCCCTGACTCGGTGGCGACACGTGAAAGTATGTCACCCGCATCAAACTTTTGTCCCTGCGTCTGCATCGCCAGTTGCAGCATACGGTGGATGGTCAGACCACGATCCCTCCCCTCGGCAGAACCTGATTCAAACTCTGTATCCTGCAGCTTGCGGCTGGGTGCAATCTCCCGCCAAAGCGGGCGTGTCGGTATCGGCTGGTTCAGGCGGGGGTCAAAATCGACCTTATCGGTTTGCCGGGTGGCTTCTGCATTCTCTATGACAGGGGCTTGCCTGAAGGTGTGTATCCAGGGTTTGCCGGGTGCGCTTTCGTCGCCGACAGCATCCGCAATCTGCTCATACCAGCTGGAAGTTTTTCTTCTCGAAGAGTGCTCGCAGCCTGAAATCACCAGCATATTCTTCGCCCGCGTCAGGGCGACGTACAGCAGGTTGGCGGATTCTCTCCGTTCTTCCTGCTGTTCCAGATCGTAGCGGGCCTTGCTGATGTTGTCCCGCTGTCGGCTATTGCTCAACAGCATAAAGTCACTGGGGCGGTCAGCCTCGGCCGGCCAGCGCACCAGTGTCTGGTAGCCGGGCGGGCTGCTACCCGGACTGTTGCTGTCGGCCAGAAATATCACCGCTGCTTCCAGGCCTTTGGCGGCATGAATGGTTAACAGGCAGACGCGCTGCTTGTGTTCGGATTGCGGTGTCGCCTGACTCGGGCCTTCCTTCTCCAGATTACGGAGCTGGCGCACTCGATCCAGAAAACGCGGCAGGGACGGGTAACGCCCTGCATCGACTTCCAGCGCCAGTTCGATAAAACGGGTCAGGTTGGCGCGCACACGGGCCACCTGTGTATCGGGGAAAGCAGCCTGGTAACGATTCAGCAAATTGGATTCATGAAAGATACGTTCCAGCAGGTCATGAATAGGGATGCGGCCCGCCAGAGTCCGCCACTCCGTTAATAGACGATGGGCACGGGACAGTGGCTGGCTGGCATCAGGACCCTTGCTTGCGATTTCGAGACGTTCGATCCATGTGCCGGCAGATTTCCGGGCCAACACTATCAGGTCTTCATCGGTGGCCGAGAAGATGGGTGAGCGAAGTATCTGTGCGAGGGAAAGGTTGTCTTGCGGTGTCATGAGCACCACCAGCAGGGCCTCCAGGTCGCGGATTTCCAGACTCTGTAACAGGGTGCCTCGATCCAGACTCAGGTAGGGAATACCCTGATCACGCAGTGCAGCTTCGTAGTCCGCAAGATGCGTACGCGAACGCATGAGAATCAGGATATCGTTGTAGCGGGCGGTCTTGTGTTCGACCAATGCCTGAATGCGTTGCGCGATGGCCTGTCCTTCCCGGTAGTAGCGGCGATCCACTGTGAGCGGGCGTGGTTGTTGCAACGGGTTGCGCAAGCCCTTGTATTCAACGGCGGGCGCCTCGTTTTGCGCTTCGATCAATGGCCAGAGTTCAACCCGGCCCCACAGTGCGGTCTGGTGTGTCGTGTGTGTCTGAAAGCCGGGTAACAGACGCTCCATGTCGGGTTGCTGGAATACCCGGTTGACGAACTCCATGACAGCCGGCGAGGAGCGCCAGGAATGATCCAGATGGATACTGCCGGCTTGCAGATGCCTCTGCATCCACTCCGCCGCCACACCCAGCAATTGCGGATTGCCGCGCCTGAACCGGTAGATAGACTGTTTGGCGTCGCCAACAATAAACAGGCTGCGCGCGCGTTCACCACCGGCGGCCATTTCTTCCAGCAGCGGTAAAATCAGGCGCCATTGGGTCGGATTGGTATCCTGGAACTCGTCGATCAGCAGATGATCGATACGCTGGTCCAGCTTGAACTGGATCCAGTGGGCGTGATCGGGGTGGTTGAGCAGCTGATAGGTATTCCACTCCAGATCAGCAAAATCCAGCAGCCGCCGGTCGCGCTTGATGCGCTGGTAATGCTCCAGCATGCGTTGCCCGGCACGGTACCAGGCGCTGTTAATGCGCAGGGTTCGTTGACGGTTCTGTTGTTCAGTGAGCTGTTCGAGCTGTTCGCAGAATGCGTCATGCAGCTCAAGAAAGCGGTGTTCACCGCGCTCGCCCATGGTTTTACGCTGGGCCCGGCTGGAGGAGCGTTTGCGGCGCTCGCCACTGCCGGTAAAAAACACAGGCCGGATATTGCGGATGGCGCTTTCCGGGTCCTCGATATTCGCCAGAATGTTTTCTATTGCTGCAAGCTGTTTCTGGTTGGTGCTGGTGGCGTGCTGACCGAGCAGGGCCGCAAACTCGCCGAGCCTGGATCGGCTGACATCATTCCAGAAGTTGCTACTGGCTGATGCTTGCTGTCCCGGTTCCAGTTGTTGCTGCAGATAGCCTGTTGCCACAGTAGCCGGTTCCCTGGCCTGTTGGGTGAACGCCCACCAGTCGCTTCTGTGTTCGACGAAGCTAAAAAGAGCGCTTCGTGTATTGTGCAGGCCATTCAGTGTTTCGAATAACAGCTCGAGTGATTCAGCCAGCGGCTGTTCGGGTTCGGCGGTGGCCTCGGCGAACAGTGCATCCCAGCTTTCCTGGATTAACAGGCCGGTTTGTTCGGCCAGTTCAAATCCGGGCGGCAGCCCGGCTTCGAGCGGGAAGTGTTGCAGTAACTCCTGGCAGAAACTGTGGAAGGTGGTGGAGCGCAGATTTTGCTCACAGCGTAACGACTGCTCGAGCAGGTTTCGTGCACGCTGCCGGATGTCAGCTGTCGGTGTTTCACCCATAATCAAGAGAAGGGCATCCAGCTGTTGCTCGTCCGCTTCCAGCAATTCCCGCAATCGGTCATTCAGCCGTTGCTGCATTTCGCCCGCTGCCTTGCGGGTAAAGGTGATAGCCAGGATGCTGTTCAACGGTGCGCCATGCAGTAACAGGCGGGTGAGCCGTGCCACCAGTTGCCAGGTCTTGCCGGTGCCGGCTGAGGCCAGCACGCTGAAACTCTGCTGCGGGTGGGTGGCGAGCGGGGTATCAGCCATTGCCGCTTTCACCGTGTAACCACATTTCACGCCGGCAGAGGCCGCTGAACTCGCAGTAACCGCAGACCGTGGCGTCACCCCAGGCAGGCAATGCGGCCTGTTGTTGCAAGGCCCGGTCCAGCTGAACCATCCGGGTCTCGAGGTCCGGCAGTAGCTGTTGCAGGTTTTCGGCGTTTGCGCAGACCTGTTCCTTTACCTGGTCTTTGCTGAATGCAAGGTAGTTCAGCTGTGCGATGGGTGCCTCCAGAAGCAGTGCGTAACTGGGCAGTTGCACGGCTTCGCCACTCAATACATCATCGGTTTTGGGCGGTTTGCCGGTTTTATAGTCAACCACCGCCATGGCCCCTGAGCATTGGTCAATACGGTCAATGCGGCCACTGATACGAAGTCGTGAACTGATGTTCCTGTCGGCCTTGACCTCGACCTGACGCAATGTCCAGGTTTTCTGTCGGCTGATTTCCCAATCCAGGTAGCAGGGCAGGATCGTCAGCCACTGTTTTAACCAGCTGCGTGCCTGAAAGTTGTCTTTGACAGCATCGGCAAACACGGCTTCGCTGATTTGTTGCAGGAGACCCAGCGCCTGTTCACGATGCGTTTCATGCAGTGGTCCGCACCAGGGACCCGGCAGCCTGGCCACTTTGCTGTGAAATGCCTGTACGATGCGGTGCACCAGGGAACCGTAATCGCTTTTGCTGAGCGCTTCACGGATTTCATCCTGGGGTTTGAGGCTTAAGGCATCGGCGGAAAAGTAGCGGTAGGGGCAATCGATAAGCCGCTGGTGGGTATAGGCAGACCAGGTCTGTGGATGGATTGAGGCCGGTGGTTTTGGGGCAGGGCGCGATTGCAGTTGTGGCAAGGCGGCATGATCCGGGGAAACCGGCTGTGTGTCCGCTCGTATGACCAGTTGGCGGAGGGTGTCGTCATCGAGTGTTTCGCGGTAAGCGTTATGATAAAAAACCTCCAGCAATTCCAGCCATGGACTGACGCTGACGGGTTCGCCGTCGCGTTCACGGTGATGGGTGAGGAGCACCCGCTCGGCACTGTGTAATACGCGGCAGAAGTGATGCAGCTTTTTTGCCAGGGCCTGTGACCAGGTGGGTAATCCCAGTTCGGCGCGTACCTGCTGGTTAAAAAATGCCTGGCTGGTGGGAGAGCCCGGCATGTGATCCCGGCTGCATCCGGCAACGATGGTGGCGGCGAACCGTTGCAGGCGGCTTTGTTCCAGTGTCAGCAGCCGTACCGGACTGGCTGACAGTGGCAGTCGGAACATGGCGGTCTCCAGGTTGCGCCCCAGCCAGTTGCGGAATTCGGACCAGTTGAGTTCTACACGGGAGTGAGTGGCGGCCTGCTGTAACTGGGCCACGACTTCCAACAGGCGCTGTCCGGCGGCATCCTGTTCAAGGCACTGCCAGGTGCCGAGTTCCCACAGGCTTTCGCACAGTGCATCGAGGAAGTCGCTCGCCGGATAAGAACCGTGCAGCAACGGCATGAGTGGGCTGGCCGCATGGTCCAGCACATTCAGCATCTGCTGTACCGCATGCCGCATGGGTTGTGACCAGCCGGGCAGGCGTTCGCTGCGACTCTCGAGCTGATGTCGGTAGCGTTCCAGGCCGCGGGCTATATTTTCGTGCAGGATAATGTCCTGCTCCAGACGCCGCACCTGGGCCAGGTGGGTATCACGGTCGGAAAAGCAGACAAAGGGCGATTTCAGTACATCGAGCAGTGGTCCACAGGCGAAGTCTTCTTCAACCGTCTCCAGCCAGCGTTCCAGCGTGGCTGCTGCACTGGTGGTGGATAAGGCCCAGCCGCCTGCGTCGTCCAGTTCAATCTGTGACGCTTCCAGCATGGCGCGTAGGCGGCGTGCAAGGCGCCGGTCTTCGGTAACGATGGCGATCGGCTGGATGCCGTCGAGTAACCAGCGCCGGACCTGTAAGGCAACGGCCTGCGCCTCCTGTTCCGGGCTGTCTGCCTGGAACGTTCTGAGTCGCGACCCTGCGGTGTCCTGTTGGTTCCGGCCGGCGAAGCGTCTTGCCCGTTGTTTCAGGTCATCGGTCGAGGTTTCAAACAGTGCACTGATGAAATCGTCGAAATCGTTGCCTTCGAGACATGACTGTTGGGTATCATCAAGCTCGAGCTGATCGAGGATATCGCGTATCGGCCTGTCCGGGTGGTAACCATCCTGTTGCGCACCGCCGTGCAGAATCAGCTGTGCCTGCTGCCTGTCGATAAGGATGCGCAGCCACTGAGCTTCGCTCGGAGTGAATTCGGTGAAGCCGATCAGCCAGAGTTTTTGTTTACCGATGCAGTTCAGGCTGTCTGCCAGTTGTTGTCGATAAGCGGCGGCCGGATCCGACAGGTTTTCGGCTTCCAGTTGCTGTTTCCAGGCGTGCCACAGGGTGTGCAGGATGGATGCCTCCTGCTGCAGGGAAGGGCTGGGCGAGGAAAGCGCATAACTGCGTTGTAAGCTAGCCTGAAACTGCTCGAAGGCAGCCGGGATCGATATGTCTCTGCGGGTCAGTTCGTCAAATAGAGTGAGCAGTTGGTCAGCCAGCAGCCAGGGATCGGTTTCGGCGTAGATCTGTGCGGCGTTGCGCAGTGCCTCGGCCAGTACCAGTTCCTGTGCAGGACGGTTCAGGACAGCCCCGGTGACAGCTGCCAGCTGGGACAGGCATTGGTCCAGGCGTTCGATGGAAGGACCCAGCAATGCGCTGAAGCCCCTCTGTTCAGCCTGTTTGAGCAGCTCGGTACGTAACTGAGCGGCACACTGGTCTTCAGCGACCAGTATCCGGCAATCGCTTAAATCGGGTAATCGGACCTTGTAGTGTTCGAGAATCTGCTGCGCTGCAACAGTGAGCGGATCCTGGCTGAATGGTACCAGGGTCAACGGGCTCACAGATATTTCCGCTCGGATGTACTATGGAGTACAGACGTTGGTCGACATAAGTTTTCTGGACACGCTGTACCCCAGGGCACCCTCTCTCGCCTACGGCGATTCACCTTGTGAAATACATCCCTGTACGCTCGACGGCCGCGTCCATGCGGCCGACGGTCCCTCAAGCTTATGTCGACCAACGTCTGTACTCCTCAGTAACACGCGGCTCAACGCTCCAACAGCTTGAATTTGGCTTCCTTGCCATTCCATTCATCGGCATCGGCTGGGGCTTCCTTCATCTGGGTTATCACAGGCCATCCCTGCGCCAGTTCTGCATTGAGTTCCAGAAATTGCTGCTGGCCTGCAGGCAGGTCATCTTCGGGGAAAATAGCTTCGGCGGGGCACTCCGGTTCACACAATGTACAGTCAATGCACTCCTCGGGGTCAATCACCAGAATGTTAGGACCTTCGTGAAAACAATCCACGGGACAGACTTCCACACAATCTGTGTATTTACATTTGATACAGTTTTCACCCACCACAAACGTCATGACCGCCTCCTGCTTGAAACGGGGCTAATGATACACGGATTGATCAGGGTGGGGCCAGGAGCCTGTCGGCGTAGCGGCCTCGATGCAGTTACGGCCCCGTTCCCTGGCGTGGTAGAGCATTCTGTCGGCAGCCTGCCGATATTCGGACGCTGAGACAATTGACTTAATTTGGCATCAAACTTGCCGCTAAACCTGGTAACGACGGATATTTGTCGCAGGGACCCATCGGTATGGCTGGATCATTTTTAAAAATTTCTGTCTGCTTGCTGGCCTGCCTGGTCACCAATATGGTGGTGGCGGCCTCTTACAAAACCATTCCCATGAACCAGAAGCGGCTGGCGACCTATTACATTCAGGCCAATATGCAGGGCACTGGCGCGGTCGAATTCATGGTGGACACTGGCGCCGGTTACACCACAATCAATGAACACACTCTGGAACGCTTAAAACAGGCCGGTAACGCTGAATATGTCGGTCAACTGACCGGCGTGATGGCCGATGGCACACAGCACGAGTTGCCGGTCTATCGCATCAAACACCTGATTCTGGGTGAAGACTGTGTATTGAAAGATGTCGAGGCCGCTATTTTCCCACGGAATACACGTATGCTGCTCGGCTTGAGCGCACTGGAAAAGGCGGCGCCTTTCGTGTTTTCTATCGATCCCCCCCGTCTGAGTCTGAGCAACTGCGGCACAGTGACCAGCTGAACCCGTCGAAGTGCTGAACGAGCCATCTGCCGGACAGTAAATGCCCATTGCCGGTGGTTTCAATACGGGCCTACTGACACCGGCCCGTTTTTTTATAGTGCGTGATCGTCGGCTATTGCTTTGAGTTGGTAGAGCAGTTCCAGCGCCTCGCGAGGTGTCAGGTTATCGGGTTCGATACCCTGA
Organism: Gammaproteobacteria bacterium; assembly: GCA_030618475.1. Lineage (GTDB taxonomy): Bacteria > Pseudomonadota > Gammaproteobacteria > DSM-19610 > DSM-19610 > Thiogranum. The sequence continues at coordinate 10,161 of JAUXDG010000082.1, forward strand.
AATGCATCCACCAGCGGGCACTCTTCCTCGTGCTTGAACATATCGATCTGTTGCTGTGTTTTGCCATCCGGGTGCAGCGCATGTGTCTGACCGGTTTCGAGTTGACGCAGGATGTCCCGGCCCTGCTCCAGTACCCGGTCCGGCACACCGGCCAGGGCAGCGACCTGCAGTCCGTAACTGCGGCTGGCGGGCCCGTCCTTGACCGTGTGCAGGAAAACGATACGTTCGCCGTGTTCCACTGCATCAAGGTGTACGTTGG
>JAUXDG010000216.1 GCA_030618475.1 Gammaproteobacteria bacterium
GTAGAAAACAGCCGGATCAATAGTTTTTGCCACCTCGGCCAGCTGCAGTGCGGAACGGGAATTGGTGGTGAAATCGTGCGCGGGCAAAGACAGGTTTTCTTGCTCGGCCATGTGCCGGAGCGTGGCCATCAGGCGTTTCCAGGTCTCTGCTGGATAATTCAGCGATGACACGGGTTCGCCCTGCGGGGATGTGTCGGGATGGATCTCCAGGAAACACCAGTTGACTTTGAGTTCGAAACAAGCCCGCAAACGCTTAAGTCGTGCGTCGCCGACATAACAGAAGGGACAAATATAGTCACTGAAGACGGTCACTTTCAGTTCAGGTTTCAACACTGCCATATCCCGCCGTATAAACAAATGCCACGAAAGGCACAAAAACTGTTCAATGAGTTTCCGTGTCTTCCGTGGCGGCGGAAACACTCAGTGCTTGGACATTTCCACCAGAATCGCGTTCATGCGCTTCACAAACACCGTCGGATCTTCCAACTGGCCGCCTTCACTCAGCAACGCCTGTTCAAACAACAGGTGTGACCATTCGGAAAATTTTTCCTGACCCTGTTCTTCCTTGAGATGAACCACCAGAGGGTGGTCCGGATTCACCTCCAGGATGGGCTTGCTGACCGGCAGCGCATGTCCGGCCTGCTTCATGACCTGTTGCAGATGCACAGCCATTTCATGTTCTTCCAGCACCAGGCAGGACGGCGAATCGGTCAGACGATGACTGATACGAACTTCCTTTACATCGTCGACCAGCGCGTCCTGGATACGTTTAACAAAATCCTTGAACTCGGTTTCCGCCTGTTTCGCCGATTTCTCCTCATCTTCATCGCGCAGCTTGCCGAGATCGAGCTCGCCCTTGGCGACCGATACCAGCGCCTTGCCATCGAACTCGGTGAGATGGGAAACCATCCATTCATCCACCCGGTCGTGCAGCAACAGGACTTCGATACCCTTTTTACGGAACACTTCGAGGTGCGGGCTGTTTTTTGCGGCGGCAAAACTGTCCGCCGTCACGTAATAAATCTTCTCCTGCTCCGGCTGCATCCGGCTGACATATTCTTCCAGCGAAACATTCTGCTCATCAGTGTCACTGTGAGTCGACGCAAACCGCAACAGCTTGGCAATACGCTCGCGATTGGCAAAGTCTTCCGCCGGTCCTTCTTTCATTACCCGGCCGAACTGCCCCCAGAATTCCGCATATTTTTCCGCGTCGTTCTTGACCATGGTTTCCAGCAGTCCGAGCACCTTTTTCACGGAAGCCGCCCGGATACTGTCTATAAATTTATTTTTTTGCAGGATTTCTCGTGAAACGTTGAGAGGTAAATCATCCGAGTCCACCAGACCACGCACGAAACGCAGGTACTGCGGCATCAGATTCTCTGCATCATCCATGATAAACACCCGCCGCACATACAACTTGATACCGTGCCGGTGCTCCCGATCCCAGAGATCGAACGGCGCCTGTTTGGGAATGTATAACAGCGAGGTATAGGACTGGGTACCCTCCACCTGGTTGTGACTCCACACCAGTGGCTCCCCGAAATCATGGGCAACGTGTTTGTAGAACTCCTTGTACTCGTCATCTGAAATTTCACGTTTGGGACACTTCCAGAGTGCCGAGGCATTATTGACAGACTCGAACTCATCTTCCTTGCCTTCTTCCATCGAGGCCATCTCTATGGGCAGGGAGATATGATCGGAATACTTGGTAATGATCGAGCGCAGGCGGTAAGCCTCCAGAAATTCGTCTTCGTCCTCTCGCAGGTGCAGGATGACTTCAGTACCTCGGCTTTGCTTTTCAACCGCTTCCAGGGTGTAACTGCCCTCACCATCGGAAACCCAGCGCACCGCTTCATCCGCCGGTGCACCTGCCTGGCGGCTGATGAGTGTCACCTCATCAGCGACAATAAAGCTCGAGTAGAAGCCCACGCCGAACTGGCCGATGAGCTCGATATCCTTGCTTTGATCACCGGTCAGCGAATCGAAGAACTGCCGGGTTCCGGACTTGGCGATGGTACCGATATTCTCCATCACCTCCTCGCGCGACATGCCGCTTCCATTGTCGCTGACGGTCACAGTACGTTTGTCCTTGTCGAAACTGACGCGGATTTTCAGATCGCTGTCACCGTCATACAGCGCATCATTGGACAAGGCTTCGAATCGCAGCTTGTCACAGGCATCCGATGCATTGGAAATCAGTTCGCGGAGAAATATCTCCTTATTGGAATACAGGGAATGGATCATCAGGCCCAGCAACTGCCTGACCTCGGTCTGGAATTCCAGTGTTTCTTTCTGTGTTTCTGTGGTCATAATTGAGGACTCATCTGTCGATAATTAATAAGCGCTGCCGCGGTCTATAGTTGATAATCTTGAACTAATGTGGGGATGCCGGCCGCGAATTTCAACACCCTCATGTTCGAGCAACCAGCGTTTGACCGATACCAGCCGCCCACGACTGTCACCCGCAAAACCGCCCAGGCCATTGCCTGCCACGATCCGGTGGCAGGGCACCACGATGGGCACAGGATTCCTCCGGCAGGCATTCCCCACCGCCCTGGCACCGCTCCTCAAAGACACCGCAAGAACTCCGTAAGTCATTATTTTACCTGAAGGTATTGAACGAAGCCCCTGCCAGACCCGGTGCTGGAAGGAGGTCCCGGACGGCCGCACTGCCACATCCGGTGTTTGCCCGGGATTTTCAAAGTATGCCATTAGCGAACACAGGACGTCGCTGGCCTGTTCAGTGTCCGCCTCGATCAATCTGTGCCGCCCGGATAAAAATATCAGGCGGCTGAGGACCTGACCCTGCATTTGAATACCCAGCCGCCCCACGGGTGAGTCGATGACCGCATCAAAACACTGCCCAGCACCCATACTCAGTTACCCTTCTTTTTGACCGCACTCACCAGATGCAGCCTCTGAATTTCATTTTCCAGTACAGCCTTGCGGCTGGCATCGCGAGTGGCGCGTAAAAGACTGCTGTAAATCTGCCGCGCATCCTGTAACAGTCCGGCTTCAACCAGGGCCTTGGCGGCACGGTAACGAGCTGTCTGCGCCCAGGGGTCCATTGCCATCGGGTCTGACAGAGTTGCCGATTTCAGGTATAGATACGCTGCCTGATCGTACTGCCCAAGAACCTGCGACGAATCTGCCATCCAGAACAACAGTTCACGTTGCTGCTGCTGGTCGAGCCGCTTGTCCAGAAGGGCGCCAAACAGCATCAATGCCTGCTGGTGATATTGTACCGTCTGCAGATCAAATACCACCTGCAACAAGCGGTCAACCTGCTTTGGATCCCAATTCTGGTCATCCGAGGCCAGCAACTGCTGTAACAGCTCAACCCCCTGATCCACATCGTCGGTGAAGATCAGCACCCGCGCACGACGAAGATCCCACTCAAATCGATCACTGCCATCCGGTGGCGCAGCCAGTCCCGCCATCAAACGGGAGGCTGTTTTCAGGTCACCGGATTCCAGCGCTGCATCGATCAGCCGGTAACGGATGACCGGGGGCAGATCCTCAACATCAGCATAGCGCTCTGACTCCAGGTACAGGCGTTTAACCAGTGTTTTTCCATTCGCCAATTCGTCGAGCATCCCGACCAGGTAGTCGTGCGCCACGGAACGGCGCTCTGCGCTGGAGCCGTACTCCGAAAGCACAGAAAACAAGGCCCTGGCCCGTACGGGTTCATTAACCAGGGCCTCGGTGGCCGGGAAGTACCAGTCTTCATCATTACCGAGCAGTTTCTGCTCCTGGTTGCCAATGCGTTTACCCTGCGCCAGATACGCGTCCCAGAGCTGATCAGCATCAATGTCAAGCAAGCCGTGTGTCAACTCGTAATCGACGGGCAACGACAAGGCGTGCTCAAGATACTCAATCTGTTTAACAGGCTGATTGGCCTGTTTTGCTGCAGCCGCCGCCAATCCCCAGAAAGCACTTTGTAATTCGGGCTGTTCGAGTTGCCTCGCCAATTTAACGACAGCTTGTTCTACCTGAGGCGCCTGTTGCGGTGACATCAGCAACTGCGCGGCATAACGCAGAAACTCTCCCTGAGGGGTTTTGTCTTCTTTTAACAGCTTGAAAGCGGATTCGCTGTCCCCCGCCTGCAACATGACCTGTGCACTCAGCCAACGCCATTGTCGATTTTCGTCACCAAAGTCCTGGCGGTAACGCAACAAAGCCAGCCGCGCATCCTCGTATCTGTCTTCGAGGACATAACTGCGCACCACCAGACGACGCCAGCGAGCGCTGTTGCCAGGCTCTGCGATATCGCTGTGGAACCATAATAATTCCCTGACCGTTGCCCGTGCGGCATCGGCCTGATCCAATTGCAATTGAGCGTCAGCTTTCAGCGATAGCGCCAGACGACGGAAATGCTCATTGACAGACTCTGGCAGATCTTTCACCCGCTCTATCAGCAGCGGATAAAGCCCCTGACCGGCAAGAATCTGCAGCCGTTCCTGCTCCCAGACCGTCCATTCAACAAGATCCTGCTCCGGCTTCGGTTGCTCTGAATCCATGCGTCGCAACGCCAGCTGTGGAGCACCTGCACGGGCAAGCTGAGCCAGTTCTTTCAGGCTTGAGGTATCCAGCGCCAGCACGGTACCGGGCATGGAAACTGCGGCTATAAGCGTCAGGCAGATACAAACAAAAACGGGCAACCTGCGGCCAGGTTGCCCGTTTGTCTGAAGCATCGCGGTAGCCAGAGGCTGCCGCATGAAATCAAAGCTTCTCTTTGATGCGTGCTGCCTTACCCGAAAGTTCACGCAGGTAATACAGCTTGGCGCGGCGCACGTCGCCACGACGCTTGACCTTGATACTCGCTACCGTGTGGCTGTAGGTCTGGAACACGCGTTCGACACCTTC
>JAUXDG010000057.1 GCA_030618475.1 Gammaproteobacteria bacterium
ATGTGGCGGGGAAAATGCAGCGATCAATTGCCCGTAGGGATCGACCAGGAAAATCGAACTGGTGTGACTGACCAGGTACTGGCCAGGTGTTGTTTCCGGCTCTTTCATGTAAGCAGCGCCGAACTGCCGGGTCAGCCTGTCGATATCCTGTTGCGCACCGGTAACACCCTGGAAGGCTTCATTGAAATACTTCAGATAATCTTCAAGCACATCCGGCGTATCACGCTGTGGATCCACCGAAACAAAGACGACCTGTATGTTTGACAGTCCTTGCGGATCTTCCTGCAATTGTTTGACCACCCCGGTCAGGGTTGAGAGTGTTGTCGGGCAGATATCAGGGCAATAGGTGTAGCCGAAAAAAACAAAACTCCACTTGTCCTTCAGGCGTTCCAGATTGAAAGCTTGCCGGTACTGATCGCTCAGCTCGAATGTCCGCAGTGGTTTCGGCTCAGGACGGAGCACACCCTGGAGTTCCGGCGGGACCGTCTTGTTGGGCAGCATCCACAACACAAGCGCCCCAAGCAGTAGACCCCAGAATAGAAAAAGCACAATCGTTCCGTATGGTACGGCGGGCTTTTCCGACATGATGCGCTATCTCCTATTTCTTCGTTTTGCGCCACTGGCCGACGGCCCAGATCAGGAACAGCGTTATCAGCAGCACATTAATGATCATTCCGATCACAAAGAAACCCGTCATATTTTTACCCGTGTCATTTGCCGCTCTTACCCCTGCGCCCGAGACCGGCCCTTCAATCCTTGAAACACCCCCGACGATTTCTGCCCCGACTTCGGTCACCGGGCTGTCTGTTGATTGTTGCAGGCCCGGGGGAATCGCTTCGCAGTGCACTGCCCAGGCCAGCGTGAACAATGCCGACAGTATGAGCATCAGCCGACGACCCGATAAATACACTAGAGACACATTATCTCATCCAGATACTCCCCCACGAGCTTTTGCCACTCCATCTTGAACCAGGGAGTATACATTTGGGGGTGCCGGTCCATATCGGTGGTCAGGTCGTTAATGGCGATAAACTTCCATTCGGCAACTTCCCACGGATTAGCGGCAATTTCGTCACAGCTCGTACCGATATACACTGAACAAATCTCCCTTTCTATACCCATGTCCCGGTAACTCGCCTGGTACTGGAAGGTATAAAGATAGTTTAGAGACGCAGAGATCCCCAATTCTTCCGCCAGCCGCCGCTGGGCGGCATGGTGTAGATCTTCTCCCTTACGGGGATGGCTGCAACAGCTGTTTGACCAGTATAGCGGCCAAAGTTGCTTATGCCTGCTGCGCCTGGGAACCAGGACTTCCCCCGCCTTAAAAATAAAGATCGAAAAGGCCCGGTGAAGAAGACCGTTTCCCTGATGGCACTCCAGCCTGTTTCGATATTCAATGACCTGATCGTTTTTATCCACCACAACAAGCAGCTCATCGTGGAAAGAGACCTTATGTTGGTCATGCAAAGTCATCGACTTACTTTCATTCGACGGCCTTCTGCACGCGCGGCCCTTTAACCATTGCGGATAATACAATCACCAGGAACATCAAGCCGCCCACAATGGCGGCCAGCCCCCCAAAACCCATCAAGCCCATAGCAGCAATCTTTTCCAGACCATCGAGGCCCTGTTCTGCACCCGCCACCTTGCGCTGCACACCGTAACCGCCCGACCACCACAACCCAATGACGTGCAACAGCTGTCCGCTAGCGTAAACATAAGGCTGCAAACGGGCCGGTCTCATGCTTGGACGGGCGTAGCCCAGGCGTGGAAGCAAATCATACGTCATGCCCATAAAGGCCAGGGTGACACCAACGATGGAGCCATGATAATGCGCTGGAATAGTGACGTTGATACCCTCGATTAAAAAACCGATCCCTCCTCCGACACCAAACAGAATCATGGATGTCCACAAAGCTGAACGCAGAGGCGCCTGAGGTCCTGATGGCGGGGAACTGCGCAGCAGGCCGTAAAATACCGCCAGACCCAGCGGCACGGGCGCCAGGCTGCCACCATAGGCCATGAGCCAGGTAAAGAGCTTGATATGTTCGGCGGAGACAACGGCGTGGGAATAGTAAATCAGTGGCGCCATAAACACGGCCAGCAGTCCAAATACAAACAGAACCAACACCACCCGTGGACTCAGCGGCAGACGCACGCCGGAGACCGAAGCCAGCCAAAGCCAGGCCACCAGCATGAGCAAGGTGTAGGTAAATTGCAGCATATGGCCGCCGCCCCAGAACAGCAGCTCGTAATAAGGCTTACCTGTCACAGAGTCCGGTATCGCCAGGTACGACCAGGTGAAGGCGAGCACAGCCATGACCGCCGACACAGCAGCCGTATTCAAGCCAAAGCGCAATGCGCCTGCACCCTGCATGCGCTTCCCGACCAGGGAGTTGGCGGTCATGCTGCGCAGGATGAGCAAACTGATACCGAAGCCAAATCCGAGCAACGCCACGGTGAACAACGGTGTCTGCAAGACCGGGATATAGTTACTCATCAACGGATTACCCGGACCGAAAAACGGCACCACCACCATCAGCGCTGCACCCAGCGCAGCGAAACCCAACGCTGACCAACCGAGAAGCATAAAACGTGGTGTGGAATTCAAACTCCACAGCACGCCGCCAAAAGCCAGAAACCAGACCAGCACTGACAGGTCCACATGAACAACCAGTGCGGTACGAAAAAAATCAATCCATGGAAAGACATCCTGGATATAGGGCGTTCGGGACAGCACCAGCAGTACAGAAAAAACGCCCGAGCCCAGCAACGCCATGATGCCCAGCCACAGCCAGGCAATGGCCAGCCGACGGCGGCTGTCAGGGGGCACCGCTAAGACATACTCATCATGCATAAGGCTATTTACGACTCACTTGGTGGAGAACCGGCAGCCGAAAAACACTTCCCGTTGTGGTGAATAGAGCCGGTCACTGCATTCTCTGTTTCAAACTGAAACTATAACTATTCGGAAATAAAACCACCAGCGCACCTTTTTGAATTCACCCGGGCAGAGCAACGATTAGTCTCATATTTGTTTCCGCGGCCCTTACAGCAAGTTTTTTGACATTTTCATCCAGCCTGTGTATTAAATGGATACTTTGCATCTACAAGCCTCCGGCTACCGGGGCCTTCACTGCCAGCATGCCAAGCCTATGACAAACAGGGAAACAACAGGCAGTCTATTTACCTTTCTGGTTTTTTTTGCACTGATACTGACATTTGCAGCCGTCATATTGAGCGCCTGGATGCGTCTGGAATATATCGGCCTGGGCTGTGAGGAGTGGCCAGACTGCTTTGGAGAGATGCCGGTGGTTCAAGCTCGCGGTGTGGTGCCCGGCACCACGGCGGGCGCGATACACCGGTTTGCAGCAACCCTGTTGGGGCTGATTGTCGTCGCTATCACGGTCATGGCCTTGCGAGGACGGCGCCCCGCCGGCATCGGCTTAACAGCACCGCTGTCCGTGTTCGGACTCACCCTGTTCCTGTCAATCCTCGGATACAATACACCGGCACCGCAACTTCCTGTCGTCACCCTCGGAAATCTTGTCGGTGGCATGGCTATGCTGGCGCTGCTGTGGTGGATGGGGCAGCGCTCGGTAAAAAAGGTCAGCGACGAGGGCACGCTAGAAAACACCTTAAAACCCTGGGCACTGCTCGGCCTGCTTATGCTGGCTGTTCAGATTGCTTTGGGCGCCTTGACCAGCGCCAATTTTGCCGGACCGTCCTGCGGTGTGGCGCTGCTCGCTTGCGACGGCGACTGGGGTTCCATCACGAATCTGATGCAGGGTCTTGACCCCTGGCGCCGGCTGGGCGTGGGCGATCAGGGCTGGATTATTACCGATAGCGTACAGAATACGCTGCACATGGCCCATCGATTGGGTGCCCTGGTCACCTTTCTGTACGTACTGGGATTGGCGCTCAAGGCACTGCGTCTGGGTAAACGGTTCCGCAGCACCAGTATCAGCATTATCGTGTTTTTGCTAATACAAGTGGGGCTGGGATCGTCGGCAGTACTCGCCGGGCTGCCGCTGCTGTTGGTAACCGCTCACAATGCAATAGCGGCGATGCTGTTACTGGCGCTCGTCAATCTGAATCATTTACTGACACCTGTTGTCAGCAACCGCATCCGTTAACTTGCATGCCGTATGACCCGGGTTTCCAGCGCCATGGGCTCCGGCCTGTCAGTCGCATAGTCCGCTTTATTGATGCCCAGTTCGTCGTCATCGAGATAACACGCCGGATCTTCCCACCAGGGATCGCCCGTTAACTGGAAAGCGCGTACGCGGGTATTGCCGCCACAGACATCCTGGTAATGACACACCCGGCAACGGCCTTTCAGCGGTCTCGGGGAAGACTTCATCCCGGCCATCAACGGGTCGCTGGTATCCACCCAGATATCCGAGAACGGTCTTTCCTTCACATTGCCGAGGTTGTAGTTCCACCAGAAGGTATCCGGGTGTACATTACCGAGGTTATCGATATTGGCGATATTCACGCCGGATGAATTGCCGCCCCATTGGGCCAGGCGTTTGCGCATGTAATCGTACTGCTCCGGTACATGTCGTTGTACCCACTGCAACAGATACACGCCGTCCGCATCATTGTTACCGGTGACAAATTCGCGCTTGCGGTCCGCCTGGATGTCAGCCCAACAGGCATCAAACAAAAGATCCATGACCCAGCGGCTGGTCTGGTGTACCACATCGGAGCGGCGGTTACGGTTACCGCGTCCGCCATAGTTCAGGTGTGAAACATATAACTTGTCGACCTGCTCCTCGCCCATCAAATCCAGTAACTGCGGCAGTTCCTGGGCGTTATCCTGGGTCGGGGTAAAACGCATGCCGATTTTGATGCCGGCATCACGGCATAAGCGAATGGCGTGCATGGAGGCGTCAAACGCACCCTGCTTCTGGCGAAAGCGGTCGTGTGTCTCGCGGATACCATCGATGCTGATACCCACATAGTCATAACCCACTGCGGCAATCCGATCAATGTTCTTTTCGTCGATCATGGTGCCATTGGTGGAAAGACCGACGTAAAACCCCATATCCTTGGCCCGCTGGGAGATATCGTAGATATCCGGCCGCAACAGGGGTTCTCCACCCGACAGAATCAACACCGGCACGCCGAATGAACGAAGATCATCCATGACCCCGAATACCTGCTGTGTATCCAGCTCACCCGGGAAATCAATATCGGCCGAAATCGAGTAACAGTGCTTGCAGGTCAGGTTACAGCGGCGAATGAGGTTCCAGATGACCACTGGACCCGCCGGTTTCCGTGCACGCGGATCCGTAAGCGGCGCTTTCAGTTCCTGCATGTACTGTGAGATACGAAACATACTAACCTCCGATCCGTAACCCGGTTTTCTTCAGTATACGCGTACTGAACAGAACATCGTATTGGCGAACCTTATCGCCGAGCAGCTGCGCGATTTGTTTGACCTTGTCACGCACTTCTGCCTGGCTGTGGCCGTGTACCATGGCAAACAAGTTGTAATGCCAGTCAGGCAGGCGCCGCGGCCGGTGGTAACAGTGGCTGACAATATCCAGTTCACCCACCTGTTTACCGATGGCCCGTATATCTTCGTCGGGCACATCCCAGACCGACATACCGTTGGCTGAATACCCCAGCCGGTAATGGTTCGGCACCACACCGATGCGACGGATACGCCCGTCTGCCAGCATGCCCTGGAAACGTTCCATCACAGTCTCGGCGTCCACACCCAGTTCGGCTGCCAGCCAGTGGTAGGGCCGCACGTCCAGAGGCAGACCGGCCTGGGTTGCCATCACAATACGCCGGTCCAGCTCTGCCGGATTGATTACGTCGGCACTCATCCTAGACCTGAAAATGCAAACCCACGAAGAATTCTTCCTGCTTGGGAAGGTTGAACACCGGTATACCGGTAAGCTGGTCGATCTCCTGTACTGTCGCATCCAGTTGATCCGGTGTTTCCGTTGCCAGTACAAACCACATATTCATTTCGTGATCGCGCTGGTAATTGTGCGCGACTTCCGGAAAGGCATTGACCTGGCCGGCAACCTCGTCAAAGCGTGCAAGCGGCACCTTCATGGCACACAGAGTGACTGCCCCACCCATGTTTTCCGCGTGATACATGGGCCCGAACCGGGTCAACAGGCCATCGTCCAGCATGCAGCGCAGGCGTGTGATCAATTCGCTCTCCGTGGTGCCCAGGCCTTCGCCGGCATCCCGAAACGCTCGCTCACTGACAGGAAAACCACCCTGCAGCTGGTTGATAATACGGCGGTCCAGTTCATCCACTAATGGACACCCCGATAACGTGCGCCACGCTGTTTGAAACGTTTTCCGCTGAACAGAACCGTGTGTGGTATAGCGTCCAGACCCAGACCTTCAACCATACGGTCGATACAGGCCAGCACTTCATTGCGGTCACGGCCATGTACCATGCAGAACAGATTGTACGACCAGTCCGGCAAGCGCCGGGGGCGTTGATAACAGAGCGTGACGCAATCCTGTTTCCCCAGTTGCTGCCCCAGCTGATCGACTCGATCATCGGGCACATCCCAGACCACCATGGCATTGGCCCTGTAGCCCAGTTCGTGGTGACGAACCACGACACCGAGCCGCTTGATAATGCCGGCATCGATCATGCCACGCAGCTTGTCGATCACCGCCTGTTCCGAACAACCCAGCCGGCCTGCAATCTCCCGATAGGGCCGTGTAACCAGCGGCAGGCCAGCCTGGATGACTTCAATCAGGTCTTCGGCAGCGCCAAACAGCAACTCGCGGCTGGCAGGCGTGCCGGACCCGGCATCGTGTGTTGATATCTGACTGAGCTCGGTGCCACGATCCAGGTTCATGCGAAAGCCGAGATCAATGTGGTAATCCTTGACCAGCGGCAGCGAAAGCACCCGATAGCCGGTTTCCAGCTGAATCTGCCGGAGTGTTTCAGTCAGCGCCGCAGTGTTTTCTGCGGTCACTACAAACCACAGATTGTAATGATGCTCGCGCTCGTAGTTGTGGTTTACCTGCGGGAACTCAGTGATGATGGCGGCAGCCGTTTCCAGTTTGTCTGCCGGTACCGCCATGGCAGCCAGCGTACTGGCGCCCACGGTATTGGGCCGGAATACCGGTCCTACCCGGCTCACCGCACCCTTGTCCTGCAGTTCCTTCAGGGTTTTCAGCACTGTCTCGGGACTGGTATTGAGGCGCTGGGCGATCTGTGCAAACGGCGCAGGTTCCAGCGGAAAGTTGCGTTGAAAATCGTTAAGCAGTTTTTTAATCAATAGTTCCATCATCACAAGCCGATTTTGTGTGCACGATCGGTAAAGAAAATCCCGCTGGGTTTGCTTGCCGGCAGTTCCGCCAGCTTGTTCAGGCTCTGCGTGTCATAAACCTCGATACGATTGTCGTCGCGTACCGACAGCCAGACATGCTCCCCGCGTGGGGTGAATTCCATATGAAGAACCGCCTTACCGGGCTTCAGCGTTTTAATGATCTTGCGTGACGCCACATCGATCACCTGTACCCGGTCGTTATCGGGAAAAGCAAAGTTCACCCACACCTGCCGGCCATCCGGCCGCGCCATGACAAACACCGGCTGACCATGGACCTCGATCCCGGCCTCCTGTTGCCAGGTCTTTGTATTCATGACCAGCACCTTATGCTGGCCGACAGCCGGTAAGAAAGCCTCGTCGCCGGCCATCGCCCAGCCTTCCAGGTGCGGCATTTTGTAGACCGGCAACTTTTCATCGTGTTTGGCATAGCCCTTCAGAATCTTGCGCACACCTTGTTCAGGGTGCCACAGATCCAGCAGTGCCAGGCTGTCCTCGCCAAACAAACCGGCAATGTAATAGCGGCCATCCGGGGTAATGAGTGCATCGTAGGGCGCTTTACCGATATCTTCGAAACGCTTGATGTCCGGCCGCTGTGGATCTGTCATATCCACAATCCAGATCTGATCACCTTCGTACAGACTGAAGACGAAACGGTTGCCGGGCGCATCGACCAGGCCGACCGTCTTGGAAACTTTCCCCGGCGCATACTCCGCGGAAATGTCGGCGACGAGGTCCAGCGTATCGGCATCGAAGATACGCACCCCGCCGGGTTCATAGTTGGAGACGGCAACCAGTTTTCCATCCTGGGAGATGGCGCCGCCAATACTGTTGCCGGATTGCATCACCCGTTTAACGATGCTGCCGGTCAGTATGTCTACCTTGGTCAGCCCCCCATCCCGGCCGAACACGTAGGCAAAACGCTGGTCACGGGAAAAAACCACCGAAGCGTGTGACAGATCGCCCAGACCATCAATTTCAGCCAGACGGGTATTGTTACTGTGTTCAACCACCAGCAACTGGCCACTGGCACGCTGCACGACCACGCCGAGATCGCCTGTACCGCGCAGTTCCGCCGCCGGCGCAGTACCGATCAGAACAGTGAGCATGATGAGCAGAAAAAACTGCCTCACGGTGTTTCCCCCGGGCTTTTCAGATAGTCCGCAATCCATTCGATTTCCGGTTTGGTCAGCAACATTTTCCACGGCGGCATCGGCGTACCCGCACGCCCTTCACTAATAGTTATAAACAGAAACTCATGGTTTTTTCCTGCCAGCGCCTGCGGCGTCAGGGCCGGACCCAGTCCGCCGGTTAAACGCATGCCATGGCAGGAACCGCAATCCTGGTGTACGAGGTTGTGTAACTCACTTTGACGTTGCGCCGTCACGGCTTCCGCGCTGGCGGATGCTGTGAGTGCACACAGTGTCAAATACAGGAGTGCCTTAGGCATACTTGAGTTCCATCTCCTGCGCCCACGGCATAAACCAGTTCAGTTCTTCGGCCAGCGACACCACCGGCCCGATAATCAACATGGCCGGCGACTGAATAGCGTAACGCTCGACCGTCTCCTGCAAATGCCCGATGGTGGTGACGATGTTACGCTGGCGCGATGTTGTGCCGCGCTCCACCATCGCCGCCGGCGTATCCGCTGCACGACCGGCATTGAGCAGGTCACTGACAATCAGCGGCAGATTGGCAAGCCCCATATAAACCACCAGGGTCTGATCGGGATCAGCCACACTGGCCGGATCGATCACCAGTGCTTCGTTATCTTTACGATGACCGGTAATAAACTGTACACCCCGGGCCAGGCCACGGTGGGTCAGCGGAATCCCCGCATAAGCGGCACAGGCCTGCGCAGCGGTGATGCCGGGAACGACCTCGAAGGGAATGTTGTTGCGGGCCAGTGCCAGCGCTTCTTCGCCGCCACGGCCGAAGATAAAGGGATCGCCGCCTTTCAGCCGCACCACGCCTGGGCGTTTTCGGGCCAGCTCCACCAGCAGGGCATTGATCTCCTGCTGACTGAGCGTATGCCGGCTGCTTGCCTTGCCGACAAAGATACGCGATACCGTCTCCGGGATCAGTTCAAGGATTTCACGTGATACCAGCCGGTCATAGACGAGCGTATCGGCCGTCTGCAGCAGGCGCAGTGCCTTAACGGTCAGCAGGTCGGGGTCGCCGGGTCCGGCACCCACCAGATAGACTTTTGCCTGTATACCCACCGTTATCTCCCGAATAATACCGCGGCCGCAATGGGGTATAAGAGTTTCCCCACCCGGCACAGACTCATGAAAGCATATTGGGTCGGGCCATTTCCGCTGTCCTTGACCTAGGTCAAGGGTTTATCGACCGGAACTCGCGGTAAAATAAGAACAATGATAGCCTTACCGCACATGACCGATCGGGATTTTCAAATAACTGTATAGCCAGGGGATACCCCGCATGAACAAGACCATGAATATGTTCGCCCTTTCACTGATTATCCTGACACTCATTACCGCTGTGATACTGGGGTTCATGGCCGGTCCCAAGAGTCCCCTGACCTGGGCTCTGGTGGGTGTTCTGGTGTTGATCCCTGTTATTTATCGCAAACTCATGGATCGGGACAAGATCATCTGGAAGGACCAGTACAGCGTCGGTATCGAGTCCATCGATCAGCAACACAAAAAGCTGATCAACCTGATAAACATGTTACAGACCACCGTGGATTACTCGACCGGTGAGGCTTTCGAACGGGAAGCGCTGGATGCGGTTGTGGATTACACCAAAACCCACTTTGCCTACGAAGAAGGACTGATGAGCAAGTACGGCTATCCCGGCTTCGAGGCACACAAGGGCAAACACCGGGAGATGATAAACGAGGTCCAGAAACTGACGGCCGAGTACGAACAGGATCCTGAGCACGCCATGCAGCACGGTCTGAACTTCCTCAAGCAATGGCTGATCAAGCACATCAACGGTACTGACAAGGAGTACAGCGACTTCTTGCGCAGTAAAGGTGCGCAATAATAAGGCTAATGGCTGGTACCCGCTGAATAGCGGGTCTTGTTGTACACATTGTATTTTCCCGATGGCTTGTTCATCGGCAGGCGCTTGATCTCTTCCAGCGTCGCCGCGTCGTAGACGATCACGGCACCGTCCGGATCCCAGATACTCAGCAAAGCGTATTTGCCGTCGCGGGTGAATTCGACATGCGCAGCGGTCTTGCCCGGCGCCGGACGCAGAGTCTTGACAATCTCCAGGGTACGCTTGTCGATGATGTGCACGGCATCCTTGTTGGGGCCAAAGAACACATCCACCCAGGCGTAGGGCGTGTTCTCGTGACTGCGCATGAAAAAGCCGGGGCCCAGGGTGTCGATGCGCCTGATAGTCTTCCAGGTTTCCATGTCGATGACACTGACGTTGCCTTCCTTAAGGTTTGGCGTCGCCAGCACCGGCCGCCCCCGATACTCCCAGGTAATACCCGAGCCGAGGTGTGGCATGCCCGGCAGCTCCAGATTAGCCACCACCCTGCCGACATCCATGTTCACGACCTGTCCCTTGCCTTCTCGTGAGGAGCCGATCAGTGACACATAGTCCTGGTCGAAAAAGAAATCATCCAGGTAATCATCGACCCGGATACGACGCACCGGGAACGGCTCCGGTTTGAGGTTTTCGCCGGATGCCTTGTTGTAATCGTGCACCCAGCTGCCGAAACCCATGGGTGGTTCATCTGCATAGGAAATCTCCCAGACTTCCGGGATATCCTTGAGCGCGGCAATAAAACTGTTGCGTGGTGGTGCTGTGTAGACCGCACTGACACGCGAAGTCTTGCCCTTATCGTCTTCGACCGCATAAAGTTTGATGGGTGTCAGGTCGCGGGCATCCAGCAATACCAAGGTGTGTGGCAGATAGTTTGCAACCATGGCATAGCGGCCGTCGGCCGATACAGCCAGGTTACGGGTATTGATACCGGCGCGGATCTCCGCCACCAGCTTGAGATTGTAGATATCGTATTTACTGATCCAGCCGTCGCGCGAAGCGAAATAGACAAAGCGGCCCGTCGGTGAGTATTTGGGGCCTCCGTGCAGCGCAAAACGCGACTCAAAACGGTGGATGGGCTGCATGCGGTCGCCATCCAACAGCGTCACATGATGATCACCGAGTTCCACCACCAGAAACAGATTCAGCAGGTCATCGACCTCGAAGACCGGTTTGTCCGGCAGCTCGCTTTCCCGGTTGTGAATGAGTTGACTGGCGTTGATTTCGGCCAGACCCCAGACCGGCACCTCCGGCAGTGGGGTATACACGTAGTTAACCAGCGACTGAATTTCCGCCGCATTCAGCTTTTCTGCAAATGCCGGCATCTGGGTGGCCGCGCGTCCGTGCCCGATGACTTCGACAGCCGCCTTCTTCTTCAGACGCTTCAGGTTAGCGGGCAACAGTGCCGGGCCCATTGCACCAAGGCGGTTTGCGCCGTGGCATTCGGCACAGTGGGTTTTGTATAACTGAGTGACATCCACGCTATCCGCCGCCTGGCTGACCGAACCCGGCGCAAGCAGCGAGAACATGACGAACAACAGTGTTCTTGCGTGTTTACAGTACATGCTATCTGTTCAATCGGTCACGTGTACGGTGCCGGTCATTCTCGGATGCGGGCCGCACCGATAGGGGAAACTGCCAGTGGTGTCGAACGTCCGCTCGTAGAATTCTTCCGGGAAGAAATAGTCCGGCTCCTCTTCTCCGGATGCCTCGAACCACACACTGTGGTATTGACGCTTTTCGCGGTTCTCCCAGCGCACAGTCTCACCCCGTTTGACGGTTATCTCCTGCGGAGTGAACTTGAAATCCTTGATAATGACCAGCCGCGTATCCTCGCCGGCCACTGCGCCCAGACTGAATACCCCGAGTACCAGCAATATCCCGATCATATGCCACTTCATGACAGATACCTCTCTGTGACAACTCGTTCCCAAAACAAGCATAACCAGTTTCCGCTAATAATTCAGACCTTAAAAGACCACAAATAAACACGGGGTTTGTAATAACAAACCCCGTGTGTCCTGCTTCCCTGATATCGTCAAGCTGTTACTTGCCGATGGCGTTGATCTCCGCATCTTCGTCGTCAAAGCCCAGCTTGAATCCCAGCGACACATGGTGATAGCGAGCATCACTGTAGTCATCGTGAATAGCGAAGCCGATGTTGTACCACTCACCGACCGACAGACTGATATCACCCGGCTGATCGGAGCTCAGCTTGCGCGTCATCTCTACGGTCCATACGCCGTCGCTGAGCCCGCCACTGAAGCTGACGCCCTGGCCACCGCTCATCACACGTTCCGCCAG
>JAUXDG010000079.1 GCA_030618475.1 Gammaproteobacteria bacterium
CGAAAAAATTTCCCCCAGCAAATCGTCACTGGTGAATTCACCCGTGATCTCCGACAGATGCTGCTGGGCCAGACGCAATTCTTCGGCCAGCAATTCGCCGGCACCACTGTCCAGGCAGCTTTGCCCGTTATTCAGATTCAACGCCGCCAGCTGCAGTGCATGTAGATGGCGCCGCCTGACGCTGAAACCACCGGCAGCAGATTCACGGTATCCCATGACATCTTTCAGGTGGCAACGAAGGTCCTCCATGCCTTCACCCGATAGAGCGCTTACTGCGATTTTTGAATTCGCCGTCTGGTTACCAAGCCCGGCTGGGCGCCCGCTTAGATCAATTTTGTTGTACACCAGTGTATGGGGGAGATTAGGCGGCAGACGAGCAAGGACCGTATTATCCTGATCGCTGAAACCGACCTGATCATCAATGATCAACAGAACCCGGTCGGCCTGTTCGATTTGAGTCCAGGCGCGACGCACGCCTTCCTTTTCTATCGGGTCGCTGCTGTCACGCAGGCCTGCCGTATCGATGATATGCAAGGGCATGCCGTCGATCTGAACATGCTCCCGCAGCAGGTCACGGGTGGTACCGGCTATGGGGGTTACGATGGCGGTTTCCCTGCCCGCCAGGGCATTAAGCAGGCTGGACTTGCCGGCGTTGGGCTGCCCGGCCAACACCAGGGTCATACCTTCCCTCAACAAACACCCCTGCTGGGCTTGCGCCTGTACGGCGTGAAGATCATCGATCACAGCAGTCAATCGTTGCTGCACTTCCCCGTCACTCAGGAAATCTATTTCCTCTTCCGGAAAATCGATGGCGGCTTCGACATACAGTCGCAATTGAATCAGCGATTCAAGCAGCGTCTGTATCAGCCTGGAAAATTCCCCGTGGAGGGATCGGCTTGCTGCACGGGCCGCCTGTTCGGTACTGCTGTCGATAAGGTCAGCGATAGCTTCGGCCTGGGCCAGATCGAGCTTGTCATTCAGAAAGGCGCGCTCTGAAAATTCGCCTGGTCGCGCCTGGCGTGCACCCAATTCCAATAGCCGCGCCAGCAGTAAATCCATAACCACCGGCCCACCGTGTCCATGCAACTCGCAAACGTGTTCTCCTGTGAAGGAGCGGGGCTCGGGAAAATAGAGGCACAAACCTTCATCGATTAGCCGGCCCTGTGCATCGTTGAAGGTATGCAGTTCCGCAATACGCGGCTGTGGCAGTCTGCCCAGCAGCCGCTCGACTATTGCCGGCACCTGCGGTCCCGAAACACGAATAATACCGACACCAGCGCGGCCCGGCGCTGTCGCCACGGCGGCAATGGTATCTGTATACGAAGTCATGGCAGCGAAGGCCCCGGGACAGGGCAGGCCGCGCTGGAATCAGGATGCCGCTTCCACACGTTTGGTGATGACGTATTGCTGCGCAATCGAGAGCGTGTTATTGACCACCCAGTACAACACCAGACCGGAGGGGAAGAAAGCAAAGAATACCGTAAACACCACCGGCAGGATCATCATGACCTTGGCCTGCATCGGATCCATGGGCGCAGGATTCAGTTTCTGCTGAATAAACATGGTGGCACCCATAATGAGGGGTAATATGTAATAGGGGTCCGGCGCTGACAGATTCTGTATCCACAGCATGAACGGTGCCTGACGCATTTCAACACTCTCCAGCAGCACCCAGTACAGCGCGATAAAGACCGGGATCTGGACCAGCACCGGCAGACAGCCGCCCAGCGGGTTTATCTTCTCCTTTTTATACATGTCCATCATGGCCTGGTTAAGCTTCTGCTTGTCGTCGCCGTAACGTTCTTTCAGGGACTTCAGGCGAGGGGCCAGCTTGCGCATGTTGGCCATGGATTTATAGCTGGTTTCGGATAGCTTGAAGAAAGCCAGCTTGATCAGCATGGTAAGGAAAATGATTGACCAGCCCCAGTTACCCACCAGGGCGTGGATTTTCTCCAGCAACCAATAAATGGGTTGCGCCAGTATGGTGAGCACACCGTAGTCGACCGTCAGCTCCAGACCCGTGGCAACATCTTCCATGACGTGCTGCAACTTGGGGCCAACGTAAAGCCGTGCCTGGGTACTTTGATCGCTGCCTGCGGCCACCTTGATGGACGGTCCGATCATTCCGATCACATAACGTTCGCCTTGCAGGGCCCTTGAATAATAACGCGCCGTCTGTTCAGCCGGCGGTATCCAGGCACCGAGGAAGTAATGCTGGATCATTGCAGCCCAACCGTTTTTCACGTCACGGCTGAGGTCTTCATCCTGCATATCGTCGAAACTGATTTTTTGGTATTTTTCCTCAGGGCTGTACAGAACGCCACCGGTATAGGTGTAGAGAAAACGGCTCTGCTGCTGTAAGGGTGTACGCTGTAACTGATGATAGGGGCGCGCCGACCAGACCTTGTCACCCTGATTTCGAATCTGGTGTTCCACCTCAACGACATAGCTGCCGCGTCGGAAGCGGTAAATTTTGGTGACTTCGACGCCACTGTCGTTGCTCCAGCGCAGTGGTACTTCCAATACGTCTGCATCATCAACGAGTTCAAAGCGGTTCTGGTCCACCTCAAAATTTGCGTGGTGGGTGGGTTCCGGCCCCTTGACTGCACGTAAGCCGCTTTGCGCGATGAAAAGCTGACTGGCACTTTCCTCCAGCAGTCGCAAAGCTTCGCTGCCTTCCTCAGGACTCTGCGGATAGTGCAGCAAATCCACTTCGCGAAGATCTCCACCGCGCGTATCAATGACTGCTCGAAACATATCGGTGACAACTTCAACCCGCTGACCGGCCGGTAGCTGCACCGCGGCGTCTTCGTCACCACCCTCCGGAGGCTGATCATCCAGCGCAACAGGCAGGTCTTCGCCGCTATCGCTGGCCACCGGACTTTCAGTGACCGTTGCCTGTTCACCTGGTTCTGGCTGGGGACCGTAGTCCTCCATCCAGGCCTGCCAGATGAGCATCACCAGAAATGAGAGGGCGATTGCCAGTAATACGCGTGGATTATCCATGAGTGTGATTCTGTGAATGTTCTCGTGAAGATGAATGGGTGCAAGGTGTCTCAGGCACCGGGTCGACACCGCCTTCATGCCAGGGGTGGCAGGATCCAACACGGCGCAGGGCAAGCCATCCGCCGCGCACCAGCCCAAAACGTTCGATGGCCGTGATCGCGTACTGGGAACAGCTGGGCGTAAAGCGGCAATGGTTGCCCAGCCACGGGCTGATGACCATGCGGTAGCCTTTAATGAGTATCAGAACCAGTGTGCGCATGGGCTGCAATTGTACGCCAGTGAGTATCCAGTGCGTTGAGTAACTGCTGATTACTCAACGAGCTTATACCCGGCCGTACCAGAACAACCAGATCGAAGCTGCCAAGCAGTGTCCGGTGCAGACGAAAGCTCTCTCGTAACAAGCGCTTTATGCGGTTCCGTTTGACCGCGTTGCCAGCCGCCTTGATGGAAACAACCGTTCCAAGACGCGGGTGCGGCAAATCATTGGAAACCGCCAGTACGGTAATAAGGCGGTCGCTGGCTTTGACGTCGCAATGCCGAAATACCTGTTGGTATTGTGCCGCGCCCAGCAGGCGGTAATGGCTAGGATACGCTGCTGCCGCTGCGGCCAGGATAACCTTGTCAGGCAGACAGACGTGCGCGCCCCTTGGCCCGGCGAGCCTTGATAACAAGACGGCCGTTCTTGGTACGCATCCGGGCACGGAAACCGTGGGTGCGCTTGCGCTTTAAATTGCTTGGTTGAAAAGTTCTCTTCATGGCGCAATCCGTTCCCAAAATAATCGAAGGCCGGCGCTAGTGCCGGCCGAAACAGGGCGCGCAGATTACTGTTTTTTTGCCCTGCCTGTCAACTGCTTTAGTCAACCGGATCCGACTGGATAAAGCGCTAATTTACCGGTATTTGCATTGCCTGTTTGAACTTGTGTCTTTACCGGCAGGAAACACGCTGGGGTTGTGGATAACTTCCGGTCAGCGCGTTAGACTTCCGGGTTCCTGGCTTTATAAAGCACAGTAAACGGAACGGGGACTAACATTTGCAAGGCTCTCTATGGCAACAGTGTCTGGTGCGGCTCGAGAGCGAGCTGCCCGAACAACAGTTCAATACCTGGATCAGACCGCTGCATGCGATCGAAAAAGGCCAGGAACTCAAATTGCTTGCACCTAACCGCTTCGTGCTGGATTGGGTGAAAGAACACTACATCAACAGTATCAGGGATACTGTCGACACCCTCAGTAAGGAGGGGCCGCGACAAGTGGCACTCGAAATCGGATCGCAGACACCCGTTGCCGAAGCCGCTACCGAACGCAGGAGCGACGATTCGCCGCCAAGAGTAGACCGGCGCCGTGAAAAAAGGGAGTTACCGCGTGGCAACCTGAACCCCGGCTTCACCTTCGACAGTTTTGTGGAAGGAAAATCAAACCAGCTCGCCCGTGCTGCCTCCTCCCAGATCGGAGAAAACCCGGGCAGTGCCTATAACCCGTTGTTTATCTATGGGGGTGTCGGTCTGGGCAAAACCCACCTGATGCACGCGGTAGGGCACATGATCGTATCCAATCGGCCCGGTGCCCATGTCGTGTATCTGCACTCAGAGCGTTTTGTAGCGGATATGGTCAAAGCGCTACAGCACAACGCCATGAACGAATTCAAGCGTTATTACCGTACCGTTGATGCACTTTTAATTGATGATATTCAGTTTTTTGCCGGTAAAGAGCGTTCCCAGGAAGAATTTTTTCACACCTTTAACGCACTTCTGGACAGTCACAGCCAGATCATCCTGACCTGCGACCGTTATCCAAAAGAGGTCAAAGGTCTTGAAGAAAGGCTCAAATCCCGATTTGGCTGGGGCCTTACCGTCGCTATTGAACCACCGGAACTCGAGACCCGGGTTGCCATTCTGGTCAACAAGGCGACTCAGGCCAACGTTGACCTACCCAACGATGTGGCCTTTTTTATCGCCAAACGCATCAACTCCAACGTCCGAGAACTGGAGGGTGCATTGAGGCGTGTCATTGCCAGCGCCCGATTCACCGGCCGCAACATCGACATCAAATTCACCAAGGAGGCGTTGCGCGATCTACTGGCGCTACAGGACAAACTGGTTTCGATTGATAACATCCAGAAAACCGTCGCTGAATACTACAAGATTCGCGTCGCTGATCTGCACTCAGCGCGACGTACGCGTTCCATCACCCGGCCACGACAGATTGCCATGGCCTTGGCCAAGGAGCTGACCGGTCACAGCTTGCCGGAGATCGGAGCATCTTTTGGCGGGCGAGACCACACTACGGTGATGCATGCCTGCCGCAAGGTGGGTGAATTGAAAGAGTCAGACCTCAGAATTGCCGAAGATTATAGTAACCTGTGGAGAATTCTAACCACATAATGTGGATAAACGGTGAATAAAGTTGCCGCGGAAAAGTTTTCCGATATTATCCACAGCTGATCCACAGTTTCCCGGCACATTGCCAGAACACGGAAACATCAGTAAGCATTTGAAATATATAGTAATTCATAGTGTTATCAACAGCCTGATGGGTTACTAACTACAGTAACAAGAGATATATAAAGGATAGATATTTAATGAAATTCACTCTTGACCGGGAGTCCATACTTAAACCTCTCCAGCAAGTCATTGGTGTAGTAGAACGCCGTCAGACACTACCCGTGTTAGGCAATTTACTGGTTGTTGCCAGTGAGGATGGCTTACAGATAACAGCGACAGATCTTGAAGTCGAAATCCAGGCAAAGGTGCCTGTTGATATCGAAGAGGGTGGAGAAATCACACTGCCAGCTCGCAAGCTGATCGATATTTGCAAAGCGCTGCCTGAAAACGCACAAATCGAGTTTCTCTTCGAAGACCAGAAAGCACAGATCCGTTCCGGTAAAAGTCGATTCAGTTTATCGACATTGCCTGCCGGCGATTTTCCGGTGGTGGAAAAAGTGCAAACCGACTACCAGTTTGCAATCTCACAAAACAAACTTAAAGAGCTTATCGATCGCACTCAATTTTCCATGGCCCAACAGGATGTACGCTATTACCTGAATGGCTTGATGCTTGAGATCGGTAATGGTCTATTGCGCGCTGTGGCTACCGATGGGCATCGGCTTGCGCTCTGTGATATGGACGTCGATCTCAAACTCAGTGATTCCCGCCAGGTGATAGTTCCGCGCAAAGGTATTCAGGAGTTGCAGCGCCTGCTGGAAGATAGCGATGACCCTGTCCAGGTGGAAGTGGGCAGCAACCATATCCGTATTCGTACCGATGATGTTTGTTTTACATCCAAACTGGTGGACGGGCGCTTCCCGGATTATGAGCGCGTTGTCCCCAAAGGTGGCGACAAGCTGGTTGTTGCTGATCGTGAATTGTTGCGCCAGGCTTTGTCCAGGACCTCGATACTTTCAAATGAGAAATATCGTGGTATTCGTCTTAATCTTGAAAAAAACAACGTTAAGATACAAGCGCATAACCCGGAACAGGAAGAGGCCGACGAAGAATTTGAAGTGGACTATCAGGGTGGTGGCCTGGAAATCGGTTTTAATGTCACTTACTTGCTGGACGTGCTGTCGACGGTGCGTAGCGATAAAGTGGAAATCACCCTCAGCGATTCCAATAGCAGCTGCCTTATCTGCCAGCCGGGAACTGAACAGTATCGCTACGTGGTGATGCCGATGCGCTTGTAAACGAACTGATAAGCGGGAAAACAAACCCCGGATTTCCCATAAAACATTTCCGTGTATACCCGACGAGTTTCCAGGTAACAGCGCGCACGTGTTGGCCTTTCCGATATTTGTGGTAAAGGCTTCGACAATTCCAGGATAAGGGGGTTACTGTTCTCAATGCCTCTTGTTTCACTTTCAATCGATCAGTTTCGAAATCTGGCGCCGGTTACTCTGCAGTTTTCTCCCCAACTGAATCTTTTCATCGGCGCGAATGCCACCGGCAAAACGAGTCTGCTTGAAACCCTGTATGTCCTGGCCAGAGCCCGTTCTTTTCGAACCAGGAGCCTGGTAAAGGCTGTACAGGTCGGCGCTAGCGGTTTTCAGCTGGTCGCACACGTCAGAACGACGCAGAACAGTGATATACCGGTAGGATTGAAGTGCAGTGAAAAAGAGCTGATTGCCCGCATCAACGGCCAGCCGGTTAAGCGGCTGTCAGACCTGGCAGCACTGTTTCCTGTGCAGTGGCTTGGGGGGAATCTGCACCGGTTAATCGAAGAAGGGCCGGTGTATAGGCGCCAATACCTCGACTGGGGTTTGTTTCACGTGAAACCTGCCTATGTGACG
Source organism: Gammaproteobacteria bacterium (assembly GCA_030618475.1). Taxonomy (GTDB): domain Bacteria; phylum Pseudomonadota; class Gammaproteobacteria; order DSM-19610; family DSM-19610; genus Thiogranum. Next base: position 7,289 of record JAUXDG010000079.1, read on the forward strand.
GTCTGGAAACGCTTCCAGAAGTTGTTGAAGCAGCGAAATGCTGCGCTGCGATCCGGCGTTACCCGAAAAGAAATTCACGCGTGGGATTATGAACTGGCGAGCAGCGCAGAAGAGCTTCATCAGTTCCGGGAACACTACATGTTGAATCTAGCTGATAGGGTTAAGAGTGTCAGTCGGGAGCTATTGGATTTATCCGAAGATATACAGGTTTCTTACCGGAAAGGTTGGGCTTCGGAAATGACTTACCTAAAGACACTGGAAGTGGGATTGGACCGGGATAGGGAGCAGAAATACACCCGATCAGGTCCACAGAGGGCGGAACTGGTTTTTCATTACCAGAACAGGCCTGCTAACGAACACCTGTCTCGAGGTCAGCAGAAACTGTTTGTTCTGGCACTGCAAGTCGCTCAGGCAAGCCTGTTACGGCAGGAAACCGAACAAACGAGCCTGTTCCTGATGGATGATCTCGGTGCAGAACTGGATGAAGAGAATCAGCAGCGCGTGATGCGTTTGCTGCAGACAATCGAAGCTCAGGCATTCGTAACAGCCATCGATGATCCAGGTAAATCGGGCTGGAACATGGAAGTGGTTAGGCGGTTTCACGTGAAACACGGTTTTATCTCTGAGGTGCTATAATCCCCCAGTTCAATCCGGATAATTACTTATGAGTCAAAATTCCAGTTACGATTCCTCTAATATCAAGGTCCTGAAGGGCCTCGACGCCGTTCGAAAAAGACCAGGCATGTACATCGGTGATACCGATGATGGTACAGGCCTGCACCATATGGTGTTCGAGGTCGTGGATAATTCGATTGATGAGACGTTGGCTCATTATTGTTCCGGGATCACTGTTAAGCTGCATAGCGATAACTCGGTGACCATTATCGATGATGGTCGAGGGATTCCGGTTGATATTCATCCGGAGGAAGGGCGTTCAGCCGCAGAAGTTATTATGACGGTGTTGCATGCTGGCGGGAAATTTGACGATAACTCCTACAAGGTTTCAGGTGGTTTGCACGGTGTCGGCATATCGGTTGTCAATGCGTTATCGGAGTACCTGAAGCTAACAGTTCGTCGTGATGGCAAGATTTATTACCAGGAATACGTCTATGGTGATCCAAAGGAGCCATTGAAGGCGATTGGCGATTCAGAAAAGACCGGCACAGAGGTTAGGTTCAAGCCAAGTGCCAGGATTTTCAGCGATATCGAGTTTCATTACGATATTCTGGCCAAGAGATTAAGAGAATTATCGTTCCTGAACTCTGGCGTACGCATAAAACTGACCGATGAGCGCAGCGACAAGCAGGATATTTTTGAATATCAGGGTGGTATCCGGGCCTTCGTCGAACATCTCAATAAAAACAAGACACCACTGCATCCGAATGTTTTCTACCTCACCGGCCAGAAGGACGGGGTGGGTGTAGAAGTTGCGATGCAATGGAATGATTCCTACCAGGAAAATATTTTCTGCTTCACCAATAACATTCCCCAGCTGGACGGTGGTAGCCACCTGGCGGGTTTCCGAGCTGCACTGACACGTACCCTGAACCAGTACATGGAAACGCAGGTCAGTAAGAAGAACAAGGTGAATACCACCGGTGACGATGCCCGGGAAGGCTTGACCGCAGTGCTTTCGGTCAAAGTACCTGATCCGAAGTTCTCATCCCAGACCAAAGACAAGCTGGTATCGTCTGAAGTAAAGGGCGTGGTGGAATCCACGATTTCCGAGAAACTTGAAAGCTATCTACTTGAAAACCCCTCAGATTCTAAGTCTATCACGGCAAAAATCATGGAGGCGGCGATGGCCCGCGAGGCGGCCCGAAAAGCGCGCGAGATGACGCGGCGTAAGGGTGCGCTGGATATCGCGGGTCTGCCCGGCAAACTGGCTGACTGCCAGGAACGTGATCCGGCGCAAAGTGAACTGTACCTGGTCGAGGGTGATTCAGCCGGTGGATCGGCAAAACAGGGCAGGGATCGAAAAACCCAGGCGATTCTTCCGCTCAAGGGCAAGATCCTCAATGTAGAGAAAGCCCGGTTTGACAAAATGCTGTCTTCCGCTGAAGTGGGCACTTTGATCACGGCCCTGGGCTGCGGAATTGGTCGGGACGAATTCAATATCGAAAAACTGCGTTATCACCGGATCATTATCATGACCGATGCGGACGTTGATGGATCGCATATTCGTACTCTGCTGCTGACCTTCTTCTACCGCCAGATGCCGGAGTTGATCGAGAATGGCTATGTCTATATCGCTCAGCCGCCCCTGTATAAGGCTAAGAAAGGAAAGCAGGAACAATATGTAAAAGATGATGTGGCATTACAGGAGTATCTCCTGCAGGCGGCTCTCGATAAAGCCAGTTTGTACGTGAATGAAGATGCACCCGCCTTAAAGGGACCGGGTCTGGAAAATCTCTCCAAACAATACATCGCTGTGATGGCGTCGATTCGCCGTCTCGCACGTCGTTACAACCTCATGGTGCTGGAAAAGATGCTGTATCTGCCGGCTCTGGAAGAGGTCGATCTGCACGACATGGAGAAGGTGCAGAGTTGGTGTAAAGAACTTGTGGAGCGCATCAACAGCCATCAGACAGCCGGCGAACGTTACGAAATCAAAGCCGTGCAGGATGTCGACCACGAAGGCTTCACCATTCATGTCCGTAAATTGACACACGGTATCGTTTCCAGTGATCAACAGATCCCGAGTGAGTTTTTTTCCACTGCAGAGTACGGGCGCATGGTCACGCTGGGCAAACAGCTGGATGGCCTGTTAGGCAATGATGCCTATGTTCAACGCGGTGACAAACAGAAACAGGTCTCCAGCTTTAAACATGTCATGGACTGGCTTATGGAGGAAGCCAAACGTGGACGGCAAATACAGCGTTACAAGGGACTGGGTGAAATGAACCCTGATCAATTATGGGACACTACCATGAACCCGGATACCCGTCGCATGTTGCAGGTGCAGATCGAGGACGCAGTTGCTGCTGACGAGATTTTCACGACCTTAATGGGGGACCAGGTTGAACCGCGTCGCGAGTTTATTGAGACTAACGCCTTGTCCGTTTCCAATCTGGATATCTAGACCGTATTTCTCTCAGCCTTAACCAACGAGGCCATCAAGGTTGCGAAGGCGTGGCGCAAGAGCTGCCACAAGCTTTCGGGACCGCCGGCCGCATGGACGCGTCCGCCCCGCGTACGGGGGTGTAATAACAAGGTGAATTGCGTAGCAAGAGAGGGCCCTCCAGAGGAGCCTCTCGGAATGTCCCATTCCTCACCTTCTGCCCTGTGGGGTACAGCGAGTCGCGAAAGCTTGTGGCAGCTCTTGTGCCACGCCTTCGCAACCCAACCCTGATGGCCTCGTTGGTTAAGGCTGAGAGAAATACGGTCTAGATATCCAGAT
>JAUXDG010000066.1 GCA_030618475.1 Gammaproteobacteria bacterium
GGCACCTGTGCAAGCGGGATATCGATACCGTGCAGTTGCGCAGAGCGGACACGCAGGTCAGCGACCGCTTCGCCCCCGACCTCGCGCTGATGACGAATCTCGATGTCAGCCCCCATCAGTTTGAGTATTTCCAGAACACCGGTACGGGTGGGATTAATACCGACATGCTCGAGCAACAGATCTGACCCGGGTGCAATACTGGCGCCGACCAGAAAAAACGCCGCCGATGAAATATCCGCGGGCACATCAATAGGCGTTGCGGTGAGCCGCCCCCCGCCTTCAAGACAGACCTTCCCGCCCTGACTGAATACGGGGTATCCCATACCCGACAACATACGCTCGGTGTGGTCCCGGGTCGGTGCAGGCTCCTGTACACAGGTACGCCCGCTGGCATACAAACCAGCCAGTAACAGGCATGACTTCACCTGGGCACTGGCAACCGGCATCGCGTAGTTGATGCCCTGCAGTGCCTGCCCCCCGGTGATTTTCAAGGGCGCAGTACCCTTCTCCGTGGCGCCAATCTGCGCCCCCATTTTCGCCAGAGGCTCCGTGACCCGCCGCATGGGGCGACTCATCAGGGAATGATCCCCGACCACTTCCACGTCAAATGCCTGCCCGGCCAACAGACCTGACAGCAAGCGCATCGAGGTGCCGGAGTTGCCCAGGTCGAGGGGTTCGGAAGGTGCCTTGAGGCCGTGCAGGCCGACGCCATGAACCGTGACCTTGCCGTCTTTCGGCCCTTCAATAGCCACCCCCATGGCGCGAAAAGCCTTCAGCGTCGCCAGGCTGTCTTCTCCTTCCAGAAAACCATTGATTTCGGTCACGCCTTCAGCAATGGAGCCCAGCATGATGGAGCGATGGGAGATCGATTTATCACCCGGCACACGGATTTTCCCCTTGAGTGAGCCGCCGGCCTGGGCCGTAAATCGTATGTTCGTCATTTCGGTCACAAATGTTTCCCGTTCATTAACCCGCAAAGGCATCCCGTGCCGCCTTTGCATCCTGAAAGATCCTGAGAATCCTTCCTGCATCCTGATCACGGATAGCACTGGTCAGATCATCGAGATCGTCTCTGAAATTCCCTACCATAGCCAACAGCGCATTACGATTGGCCAGACAAATATCCCGCCACATCACCGGATCACTGGACGCTATTCGCGTGAAGTCGCGGAAACCACCGGCAGCATATTCAAATATTTCCCGTTGCTCGCTCATTCGCGCCAAACTCTCTACCAGTGTGAACGCCAGCATGTGCGGGAGATGACTGGTTGCAGCCAGCACTTCATCGTGATGCTCGACATCCATTTCATTCACTGAGGCACCCGTCGCCTCCCACATGGCGCGCACCTTTTTTACCGCTTCTGCATCCGTTTCCGCGGTCGGCGTGAGTATGATCCGGCGTCCTTTGTATAAATCCGCGAACGAGGCCTCGACACCACTCTGCTCGGTTCCGGCGATCGGATGTCCCGGTACAAACCACGCCGGCATTGTGCCTAGCGCCTTTTTGACGCCCTCTACCACACTGGCCTTGGCACTACCGCCATCTGTCACGACCGCACCGTCGGCAAGCGCATCCTTGATGGCTTCGAAAACAGCGGCCATGGCACCCAGCGGCACGGATACGAATACCAGTTCTGCGCCCTGTACAGCTTTGTACGCGTCGGTGTCGTAGCGATCGATAACACCCAGGTCCACCGCTTTCTGAAGGTGCTCGGCGCTGCGGCTGGAACCCACGATCTCTTTGACATAAGCGGCTTCACGCAACGCTCGCGCCAGCGACCCCCCAATGAGACCAACGCCGATGATGCACAGGCGCTCGATCATGCCGCCAACACCTGGGCCAAGGCGTCCAGAAAACGCCGATTCTCTTCCGGCAAGCCGATACTGATGCGCAGGTATCCCTGCAATCCGTAGTTATCCACTGGCCGCACGACGACGCCTTCGTGCAACAAGGCCTCGTAGACCTTAGCCGGGTCTCGCCCCACATCAACGGATACAAAGTTACCCACCGAAGGAATGAACTCCAGACTCAGCGCCTGCAATCCATCGACCAGTTGGCGCATGCCCTCCTGATTGACACGAACGCTGTGCTGTAAATGCTCTTTATCATCCAGTGCAGCCACAGCAGCGGCTTGCGCAAAACTGTTGACATTGAAGGGCTGACGAACACGGTTCAGGACATCGGCAAGTTCAGGCTGGCAGACACCATAACCAACCCGCAAGGACGCCAGACCATAAGCCTTGGAAAAAGTACGCGTCACCAACAGGTTCGGAAATTCTGAAATCCACGCCATGGCGTTCGGATAACCGGCTTCGCCGACATACTCGAAATAGGCTTCATCGATCACGACAATAACATCGTGGGACACTCGCTCCACAAAAGAGCGCAGTTCATTGTCACCCAGCCAGGTACCGGTCGGGTTATTCGGATTGGCGATAAACACGACGCGGGTTTGTGCATCAATCGATGATTCCATGGCATCCAGATCGTGGCCATACTTTGGCCCGCGGCTGCCATTATGTGCCGGCGCCACGTTACAGCGCGCACCAATCGCCTGCGTCACAATCGGATAAACCGCAAAAGCGTGTGCCGAGAAAACTGCAGCCGAGCCGGGTGACAGGAAGGCGCGTGCAACCAATTCCAGCACATCGTTGGAGCCATTACCGAGAGTGATAGACTCCATCGGCACATCGTGCTTGCGGGCAAGCACGGCTTTCAGTCCAAAACCGTTGCCATCGGGATAGCGGGCAACATCATCGAACTGCGCACGCAGCGCAGCCAGCACCCCGGGACCCGGTCCCAGCGGATTCTCGTTCGACGCCAGCTTGACCGCATTCTGTATGCCGTATTCGCGCTCGAGTTCGCTTAACGGTTTTCCGGGCGCGTAGGGTTTCAGCGCCTGAACGCCCTGGGTGGCTAATTGTTGAATGGTCTTCCGCATTAGATTTCATGAACCACAAAGGACACGAAGGTCACATGTGGTAAAAACTTAAAGTTCGCACCTGGGATACGATCCCAGCACCTTCAAAAGCGAAGCCTCTGTTTGCAGTTCCTTTAATGCCGCCGCCACGTTCTCGTCCTCGACGTGCCCTTCGACATCGACAAAAAAAACATAATCCCATTTGCTGACCCGCGAAGGACGTGATTCGATCTTGGTCATACTCACACCGTGGCGGGCAATCGGTTCCAGCAGGGAATACAAAGCACCCGCCTTGTTATGTACCGTAACCATCAGCGTCGTCTTATCATTTCCACTAGGCCCGACTTCCTGACGTCCAACCACCAGAAAACGCGTTGCATTATTGGGATCATCCTCGATATTGTTGGCCAGAATATCCAGCTCATACATCTCTGCGGCAGCATCACTGGCAATCGCAGCAATGGACGCATCGTCGTGCGCCAGACGTGCGGCCTCCGCGTTACTGCTCACGGCCACCCGTTCCACACCGGGCAGATTGGCGTCCAGCCACTCCCGGCATTGCGCCAGCGCCTGCTGGTGTGCCTGCACGCTGCTGATCTGGTCCAGGCTGTTACCGCTGACCAGCAACTGATGGTGAATCTGCAGTTCCACATCACCACAGATTTTCAGCGGTGAACGAATAAACATATCCAGCGTATGATTGATTGTGCCTTCAGTGGAGTTCTCCACCGGCACGACCCCGAAATCGGCGCTACCCGCTTCCACTTCCCGGAATATTTCATCGATAGCGGCCAATGGTTTGAGAGTTACTGAATGGCCAAAATGCTTCTGCGCAGCTGTCTGGGTATAGGTACCCTCTGGCCCGAGATAGGCAATGGCTAACGGCTGCTCCAGGGCCAGGCAGGCCGACATGATTTCCTGAAACAGGCGCACTATTTCATCGCCGGACAGAGGCCCCTTGTTACGTTCCCTCACACGCCGCAGAATTTCGGCTTCCCGTTCCGGACGGTAAAAGACGCTATCATCATTGTTTTGTTTGGCTTCGGCGACCTGCTGAGCACAGGCTGCGCGCTCGTTCAACAAGATCTGGATTTTCTCATCCAACTCGTCTATACGGTATCGTAATTGATCCAGAGTGGATTCCGACATCAGCGCTTGCCCGTCTTACAGAGCCCGAACGGCCAGCACACCTGCAGTCGAAGCAATCCTGTCAATACATTGCTGGGACACTTCGCCGTCAACATCAACCAGGGTGTAAGCCAGGTCACCCCTGGACTTGTTGATCATATCAACGATATTCAATCCGGAATCGGCCAGCGTGGTGGAGATCTGCCCCAGCATATTGGGAACATTTTCGTTAACAACCGCCAGCCGGTAACCCTCGTAGCGTTTCATGTACACCTTGGGAAAATTCACCGAGTTCCTGACATTGCCGTTTTCCAGGTAGTCACGGACCTCATCGGCCACCATGATGGCACAATTGTCTTCCGCCTCTTTGGTTGAAGCACCCAGGTGAGGCAGCGCAACAACTCGCGGATGATCTTTCAGGAGGTTACTGGGGAAATCACAGACATAGGCATAGACCTTGCCATCCTCCAGCGCCTGAACCACGGCTGCATCATCGATGATGCCATTTCGAGAGAAATTGAGCAGCACGACATTATCTTTCATTGTGCGCAGGCGCTCAGCATTAATCATGTGTCGGGTTGCATCAACCAACGGTACGTGGAAAGTGACAAAATCCACCTGTGACAACAGATCGTCGATACCGGTCGCCTGTTCAACGTCCGATGACATCTGCCAGGCACTCTTTACAGTGATATCGGGGTCGTAACCGATAACCTTCATGCCCAGTGCATGCGCAGCGTTTGCAACCTGCACACCAATGGCACCCAGGCCGATAACGCCCAGGGTGCGCCCCGGCAACTCAATTCCGGCGAAGTTCTTCTTGCCCGCCTCGACCTGCTTGCTGATTTCCGCATCGTCGCCATTCAGATCACGCGCAAAATTCCAGCCCTGAACCAGGTTACGGGCGGCCATCAGCATGCCGGCAAGGACCAGCTCCTTCACCGCGTTGGCGTTGGCACCCGGCGCATTGAACACCGGAACACCGCGTTTACTCATTTTATTGACGGGGATGTTATTCACACCCGCACCGGCACGACCAATAGCCTTCACCGACGCCGGAATATCCATGTCATGCATATTGAAGGAACGCAGAAGAATCGCGTCCGGATGCTGGATCTCCGAGGCGACCTCATACTGGTCACGTGGCAGGCGTTCGAGTCCCGCGATGGAAATATTATTCAGTGTCAGAAGCTTGTACAAATAGTTATCCTCGGCGCTTTTCGAAATCCACCATAAAATCAACCAGCGCCTTGACGCCCTCTTCCGGCATGGCATTGTAGATGCTGGCACGCATGCCACCCACCGAACGATGACCTTTCAGCGTCACCAGTCCAGCCTGTTTGGCCTCTTCCAGAAAGGCAGCATCCAGCCCGGGATCGGCCAGTGTAAACGGCACATTCATCCAGGAACGGCAGTCTGGATCGACCGGGTTAGTGTAAAAATCCGATGCATCGATGACGTCATACAACGCCTTTGCCTTGCCGTGGTTGATCATGGCAATGGCTTCCAGGCCGCCCTTTTCTTTCAGCCATTCAAACACCAGGCCGGACAGATACCACCCGTAGGTGGGCGGTGTATTATACATGGAGTCGTTATTGGCGTGCGTCGCATAGTCAAACATCACAGGTTGACCAGCCCCTGGCTGTCCGATCAGGTCTTCACGGACGATCACTACCGTCAGACCGGCAGGGCCGATATTCTTCTGTGCGCCCGCATAAATCACACCATAACGGCTGACGTCAATCGGCCGCGACAGGATGGTCGAAGACATATCGGCAACCAGCGGCACATCACCGACATCGGGAATCCAGTGGTACTCCACGCCACCAATGGTTTCGTTTGGCGTGTAATGCACATAGGCTGCGTCGGCATCCAGCTGCCAGGTAGCGGGCTCCGGAATCGTGTTGAATTTCTCCGCTTCCGAACTGGCGGCGACGTTTACATGACAGTAACGTTTACCTTCGGCAATCGCTTTTTTACCCCACGCCCCGGTCCAGATGTAATCCGCCTTGTTTTTACCACGCAGCAGATTGATCGGCACCATGGCAAACTGGCTGGATGCACCGCCCTGCAGGAACAGCACCTTGTAATTGTCGGGAATCTTCATCAGATCGCGCAGATCGGCTTCCGTCTTCTCCGCAATAGACATGAAATCCTTGCCACGGTGGCTCATCTCCATGACAGACATGCCGCTGCCATGCCAGTCCACCAGTTCATCACGCGCCTGCTCCAGCACTTGCGCGGGCAAAACCGCGGGACCGGCGCTGAAATTATAAACCTTTGCCATCTGAATCACGCTCCTAAAATGCTTAACACGAGAGGAAAAAACCGCGTGCCGCATGAGAGTAACACGCATCCCGGATAGCGGTTTTCATGGCCGACGCTGGCATGGACGCGGCCCGGGAAGCCAGGACTTGTTACTCAGCCCCCTTATCGGGGTCTTCCTCGTCCTGAACCTCAACGACCCTTTCGACGCCAACCAGTTTTTCATCACCGTGCAGTTTGATGAGCCGTACCCCCTGGGTATTGCGGCCCATCGTGGAAATTTCATTGACGCGGGTACGCACCAGCGTACCTGCATTACTGATCAGCATGATTTCATCTTCATCCTGCACAAGCACCGCGCCAACGACGTCACCGTTGCGTCCAGAACCCTGGATGGAAATCACACCCTGACCACCACGCCCGTGAGTGGGATAGTCAGACACCAGCGTCCTCTTGCCATAACCGTTTTCTGTCGCCATCAGTACACCGCCTTCATCGACGATAATCAAGGCAATCACCCTCTGGCTACCCGTCAAACGAATGCCGCGAACACCACATGCAGTGCGGCCCATGGCGCGCACATCAGATTCCTTGAAACGAATCGCCTTGCCGGTACTGCTGAACAGCATCACATCACGCGAACCATCGGTAATATCGACATTGACCAGGTAGTCGTCTGCACGCAAATCAACCGCGATGATGCCGTTGCTGCGTGGATGCGAGAAATCAGACAAGGGAGTTTTCTTGACTGTGCCCTGTGCTGTTGCCATAAAGATGAACTGATCGTCTGTGTACTCGCGTATCGGTAACACGGCGTTGATACGCTCACCTTCTTCCAGCGGCAACAGATTCACGATCGGTTTACCGCGCGCCATTCGGCCCGCCTGCGGTAACTGGTATACCTTCAGCCAATAGGCCTTGCCACGGCTGCTGAAACACAAAATGGTATCGTGGCTACTGGCGATAAAGAGCTTGTCGATGAAATCTTCTTCCTTGACCTTGGTCGCTGACTTGCCACGCCCGCCACGCCGCTGCGCCTGGTAGTCGGACAGCGGCTGCGACTTTGCATAACCCGAGTGTGACAAGGTCACTACCATGTCTTCCTCGGTAACCAGGTCTTCCATGGAGAGGTCAAGATGGTCAACCAGGATCTCGGTACGGCGTTTATCACCGAACTGCTCACGTACTTCGAGCAGTTCATCTCGAATAACCTGCATGAGGCGATCCGGGTTGTTCAGGATTTCGAGCAGCCCATCGATACGCTCAATAACCTCTTTATATTCTTCTGCGATCTTGTCCTGCTCCAGACCGGTCAACTGGTGCAGGCGCAAATCGAGGATCGCCTGCGCCTGGGTTTCGGAAAGATGATAGACATCACCGTGAAAACCGAACTGCGCTTCCAGTCCGTCCGGACGCGAAGCCTCGCTGCCCGAGCGTTGCAACAATTCAGTGACCATGCCCGGTTGCCACGCGCGGCTCACCAGGCCGGCACGCGCCTCGGCACGGCTTTTGGATGCCTTGATCAAAGCTATGACTTCATCGATGTTGGCCAGCGCAACCGCGAGCCCTTCCAAGACATGGGCACGTTCGCGTGCCTTGCGCAACTCGTAGACGGTACGCCGTGTCACCACTTCGCGGCGGTGACGGATAAAGGCTTCCAGAATCTGTTTGAGATTCAGCAGGCGTGGCTGACTGTCCACCAGCGCCACCATATTGATACCGAACACATTCTGCAGCTGGGTCTGCTGATACAGATTATTCAGTAGCACCTCAGCCACTTCACCACGTTTGAGTTCGATGACCATGCGCATGCCGTCCTTGTCGGACTCATCGCGCAGCTGGCTGATACCTTCAATCTTTTTCTCTTTAACCAGTTCGGCAATCTTTCCCAGCAAGCGTGCCTTGTTAACCTGATACGGCAACTCGGTAACAATGATGGACTGCTTCGGTCCGTCTTCGCCTTCGATATGACTGCGTGCACGGATATGAACACGGCCACGACCGGTGTGATACGCCTCGTGGATACCGCGCACACCGTTAATAATGCCAGCGGTGGGAAAATCCGGGCCTGGTACATATTCCATCAGATCCTTGATGGTGAGTTCGGGTTGATCGATTAAGGCGAGGCAAGCGCTAATGACTTCGTTAAGATTGTGTGGCGGTATATTGGTCGCCATACCAACCGCAATACCCGCCGAGCCATTGACCAGCAGGTTGGGAAGACGGGCCGGAAAAACCGCAGGCTCGTGCTCTGATTCGTCATAGTTGGCGACGAAATCGACGGTTTCCTTATCGAGATCGGCGAGCAGTTCGTGCGCAATCCTGGCCATGCGCACTTCGGTGTAACGCATGGCCGCCGGTGAATCGCCATCCACCGAACCAAAATTACCCTGGCCGTCGACCAGCATGTAACGCAGTGAAAAAGGCTGCGCCATGCGCACGATGGTGTCATAGACAGCGGTATCGCCGTGCGGGTGATATTTACCGATAACGTCACCGACAACACGGGCCGACTTCTTGTAGGATTTGTTCCAGTCGTTGCCAAGTTCGCTCATGGCGAACAGTACGCGGCGGTGGACCGGCTTCAGCCCGTCGCGGACGTCTGGGAGGGCGCGACCGACAATTACGCTCATCGCGTAATCGAGATAGGATTGCCGCATTTCGTCTTCCAGATTGACCGGAAGCACTTCTTTGGCGAAATCAGCCATTAATATCCAATATTGCTAGCAACGAAAACGACCCAACGCCATGCCCTGCGCAGACCGTCGGCCGCATGGACGCGGCCGTCGAGCGCACAGGGATGTATTCACAGCGAGTCTGCGCAGGGCATGGTGCTGAGTCGTACCCAAGTTCGGTTCAGGGACACTCCCAAACAGCGAGAGCGCGTAAAATCGAAATGATAACACACCTTCGCAGGGTACCGCATCTGAACAATCGGCGCTGAGAAAGGCTCTGAGACAGCCTGAGCCGCACTGCGTCAAATTATCGTCACGCCATCATGGCGGTCATCTTGGCCAGATCCGGCTGCTCGACCACGCCTCGTTCCGTCACGATGACATCCACCAGCTCCGCGGGTGTCACATCAAAGGCCGGATTCCAGGCCTGCGCACCGTCAGCAGCAACAGCAATGCCTGCCACTTCCAGCACCTCAGCAGGCGGGCGGGTTTCGATCGGAATGTCAGCACCGGCTGGAATATTCATATCCACGGTAGAACCAGGTGCCACGACCATGAATTTCACACCGTGGTGACGCGCCGCAACGGCCGCACTGTAGGTGCCGATTTTATTGGCCACATCGCCATTGGCGGCGATACGGTCCGAACCCACAATCACCCATTGAACCTTACCCTGTTTCATCAGGTACGCCGCCGCACCATCAACCAGCAAGGTGACAGGGATATCATCCTTGACCAGTTCCCAGGCGGTCAATCGGGCGCCCTGCAACCAGGGCCGTGTTTCATCGGCAAACACGGTGGTTAGTTTTCCGGCCGACCAGGCGCTGCGGATAACACCCAGTGCAGTTCCATAACCGCCGGTGGCCAGCGAACCGGTATTGCAATGCGTAAGCACGGCACTGCCATTATCAATAAAGGCCGCGCCCAGTTTTCCCATCGTGTGATTAGCCTGAATATCCTGCTCGTGTATGGTATGAGCCAGTTCAATCAAAGCGGGTACAGGATCCCCTTCCAGAGTCTCGGCAGCCTCCCACATACGCTGTACAGCCCAGGCCAGGTTCACGGCAGTCGGTCGCGCCTGGTTCAATACCTCAAGATCCTGTTTAAAGCCGCTGCGCCAGTTATCCGGGTGCGCCTTAAACCGGGAACCGGCAGCAATGACGGCGCCGTAGGCTGCGGTAATACCGATCGCCGGTGCACCTCGCACCACCATGTCTCGAATAGCATCCGCAACCGCATTGCTGTCTTCTAAAACCATGATTTCTTCACACTGTGGCAAACGCCGTTGATCCAGCAGCTGCAGCCTCCCGTCAATCCAGGCCACCGCGCGAACTTGATCGTGAGAACATGTCATTTGCTTGATCTGGCTCAGCAGTTATGGGCGCGCAGGTATAGTTGTTATCGAGTACACTTGCAAGGGTTTTTATCAACAGCTGTCCCCGGCCCCCCGCTGTACCAGAAACTTTGAGTCGAAACAATCTTTGCAAATGAATCAAGCTTCAACAATATACTCCCGCAAAGACGCAAAGCCCGCCAAGAATAATCCTTTGCGTCTTTGCGCCTTTGCGAGAAAATAAAGCACTCATCACGACTTGTTGGTCTGAGGCGAGGCCTCGCTAGGCGCAATGAAAACAACAGAAACCCTGATTCACGCCCGCTGGGTGATCCCGGTGGAACCCGATGGCACGGTGCTGGAATACCATAGCATCGCTATCGATGAAGGCAGGCTCACTGCCATTCTGCCCAGCTCCGAGGCACGCCAGTCGTACCGGGCACAGCTTACGCTGGAGCTCGACCGGCACGCATTGATACCCGGACTCGTCAATACCCATACACATGCCGCCATGACATTGCTACGCGGTATCGCCGATGACCTGCAACTGATGGACTGGCTGCAGCATCATATCTGGCCGGCAGAACAAAAATGGGTCAGCGAACAGTTTGTGCACGATGGTACCCAGCTTGCCGTTGCGGAAATGCTGCGCAGCGCTACCACCTGCTTCAACGATATGTATTTCTTCCCGGAAGTCACCGCCCGTGTTGCGGCAAGCAGCGGTATTCGAGCCTGTGTTGGAATGATCCTTTTAGACTTCCCGACCGCCTACGCCGAAAACCCCGAGCAATACCTTGCCAAAGGCCTGGCGCTGCACGATGAATACAGACACCACCCGCTCATTGGTTGTGCTTTCGCACCGCACGCGCCTTACACCGTGTCTGACCCACCCTTGAAAAAGGTACAGATACTCGCTGACGAACTGGATCTCCCGGTTCACATCCACCTCCACGAAACCGCCAGCGAAATCGAAAACAGCCTGAAAACCTGCGGGCAGCGGCCACTGCAGCGTCTGCAACAGCTGGGACTGCTTTCCCCCGCGCTGCTGGGGGTGCACATGACCCAGCTGGAGAACGATGAAATCCAGCGGCTCGGCGAAAGTGGTGCCAGTGTCGTTCATTGCCCGGAATCCAATCTTAAACTGGCCAGCGGCTTCTGTCCGGTACAGCGACTGATAGACGCAGGCGTTAACGTGGCACTGGGAACCGATGGTGCTGCCAGCAACAATGATCTGGATATGCTGGGCGAAATGCGAACTGCAGCGCTGTTAGCCAAAGCAGTACACGGGGATGCCCGTGCCTTACCCGCCCATAGTGTTCTGCGAATGGCCACCCTGAATGGTGCCCGCGCACTGGGTTTGGCCGATGAAACAGGCTCCCTCGAAGTCGGAAAATGGGCGGATATTGCCGCCGTTGATCTCGAAACCCTGGAAACCAGTCCGCTCTACAACCCGGTCTCGCAACTGGTCTATGCGGCCGGCCGAGAGCAGGTGACGGATGTCTGGGTCGCCGGGCAACATGTCCTCAAGGACCGCGAACTGACTCATCTCGATACGCGGAAACTGATCCATCGAGCGCTCGAATGGCAGGAACGCATCGCCGCGGGTGAATCCGAGACCTAAGGGCTCGCTTCAAAATTAATTCACATTTTGGACCGCCGATCTATCCCGCCCAGCTGCGTTGTTCGTCGCTTAAATA
>JAUXDG010000141.1 GCA_030618475.1 Gammaproteobacteria bacterium
CGAATTCTTCCTTCACCTTCGGTGACATGGCAGACCAGTCCAGCTCGTCCTTCTTGACTTCGAAGCCGCCCTCGGCGGCTGTCTTGACGGTCTGAGCTTTATAGATCTGGTACGGAACCAGGTAGCCCTCGTTCACCGCATCACGCAGCTCATAGCGGAATGTGGGTTCATCGACCTCAAAAAAGCGCAGGGTATCGCGGACGAATTCCTGGTCCTCGTCATCACCGGATTCGATGTCGCTGGTAAACGGCGTGGCCGTCAGACCGATCTGGGTCCCGTCAAAGTACTTAAGGATGCCGCTCCACTTGCCATAGATGCTGCGGTGGCATTCGTCGGTGAAAATGAGGTCGAAATAGCCCGCTGAGTAATCGCGGTAAACATTGATCATGCTCTGCAGCGTAGTGATGGTGATGCGCTTCTCGTCCTGGAAACGCCGTCCGGCCCGCAGGACATAGCAGGGCAAGTCCGGCAGATGTTCGTTGAAGGCATCCTCGGTTTGCTTTGCCAGAGTAATGCGATCCACCAGGAACAGGACCCGTGTAATACTGCTGGCTTCAAACAGACGCTTGATGAGTGCAGCCGCCGTGCGCGTCTTGCCGGTGCCGGTGGCCATTTCCACCAACAGCTTGCGCCGTCCGGCATTCATTTCTTTGCACAGGGTATCGATGCAGTCCTTCTGGTAATCACGGCCGGCAATGCGCAGGTCAATCGGTTTGGTTAACGGATCGACACGCACCTTGCTCTTGGCCAGGCGGCGTTCGAGGTCCTCCTGTTTGAAGAAGGTACTGACAGGATGGGGGTAGGCTTCATTCTGATAGTCCCAGAACAGAATCTCCTCACCATTGGCGAGAAAGACATACGGGACATCATCCAGTTGCTCGGCATAGGCCCGGCCCTGGTCAGCCGCCTCCTGCAGATTGATCGCGGCCCGTTTGGCCTCGACCACCGCCATCGCCCGTCCGTGACGATCGCTCAGGACATAATCGGCAAATGTGCCATCCGGAAGCTGGTATTCGTAACGCACACTCTGCCCGTCGGTCAGATTCCAGCCGACATCATTCAACTGTGCGTCGATAACAACACGGGAGAAGGCTTCTTTTTGACCACCAGACCGGCTCAACAGGCGTTTCCTCGACCAGCCTTTTCTGTTTTTACGAATCCGCACAACGCATTGAAAGGACTATAAAACAGATGCTTGTCGGGCTCCACTACTCTGGCTACTGAATCACCATTTTTCCGATCGACGCTGGTCTCGCCTGATCCAGCCCTGATGAATACTCTGTGTTCACTTCGTGCCTCCTTTGCAAACCTTGCGCTCGTATCCGAGGCACGATGACACTCGTGGTCTCACATCGGAGCCACGATAAATCCACGAAGAAGCGCAGGGAATCATCCCGAAGCTTGTGCGAAATGCGCACTAACCACCCTCAACATCCAGACCCTTGAGGTGGGTTTCATTGATTTTCAGGAGCAACATCTTAAACGGAAGAATACGCTCATCCTGATGCTCTACCACCTTGACATAGGACAGATTTTCCTTGCCGAACAGATAGCTGCCATCGGCCATGGATTCGCGCAGCTTGCGTACATCGCGCTCCAGCCGGTCAAGAAACTCGGTCGCGTCGCCCATGGAATCCATATCATACTCCGCCGCCTGACGCAGATCCTCGATTTCGAAAAGCGCCTGGTCCACCAAATCCACATATTCTTCGGGTGTTTTGGGTCTACCCAGCATGACCTTACCTCCAACCTTTTCACCTCAGTAACTATAGCTGACTCAAGGCCGCTGCAAACAGCGGCTGATACTGCTGCACCTGCTGCGCATCCAGCAAAAACACACCATGTCCGCCCCGCTCGAACTCCAGCCACAGGAAAGGCACGTCCGGGAAACACTCGTTCAACAGTTCCCGGCTGTTCCCCACCTCGACCACCAGAATACCATCCGCTTCCAGGTGGCTGGCGGCCTGCGCGAGGATACGGATCACCACATCCAGGCCCTCGCTGCCCGCCGCCAGGCCGATTTCCGGCTCGTGGCGGTGTTCCTCCGGCAACTGCAGCATTTCCTCGGCCGACACATAGGGCGGATTACTGATAATCATCTGATAACGCCGCATTTCAACGGCGGCAAACAGATCGGATTTAATCACCTGCACCCAGTCCTGCAAGCCATGGCGTTCGACATTGCGATGCGCAATTGCCAGGGCGTCGTCGGAAATATCAACGGCGTCTACGTGGGCATTCTCGAAGTGGGCGGCGCAGGCAATGGCAATACAACCACTGCCGGTACACAAGTCAAGAACCCGTTCGATGGTATCGGATTGCAGCCAGGGTCCGAATCCGTGTTCGATCCGCTCGGCCAGGGGCGAACGCGGCACCAGCACACGCTCATCCACATAAAACGGCAAACCGGCGAACCAGGCCTCATGGGTCAGATAAGCGGCCGGCTTGCGTGTCTCGATACGCTGCTGAATCAGCGCCAGGGTGGCATCGCGTTCTTCCGCTGTCACATGTGCCGCCAGGTAGTGTTCGGGAAACTTAACGGGCAAATGCAAGGCATGACTGACCAGCACCAGGGCCTCGTCAAAGGCGTTTTCAGTACCATGCCCGAAGGTCAGGCCCGCCTGGTTGAAACAGCTGGCGCCCCAGCGCATCAGGTCACGGATGGTTTTCAGTTCCGGATGATTCGTCATGTAAAAAGATCCCTACCGCAACGGCGCCGTCAATGGGATAATAGCCGCCTATGCGAAATTCAATCAGGCGCCAAGGCCCGTTATCACTGTGGCGGATTATACCCCTGTTACTGGCCGCGGTGCTGCTTGCCGCCTGCGGCAGACCCGAGCCGCCGCAACTCAGTCAGGGCACTCTGCTGCCGTCCGCCAAACCGGTTACGGATTTCCAGCTCACCGACCACCACGGGCAACCGTTCAGCCTCGAAAACCTCAAGGATAACTGGACCTTCACCTTCTTTGGCTATACCCATTGCCCGGATGTCTGCCCGACCTCGATGACCATGCTGGGACAGGTGCAGCGCAAACTGGAACAGCAGGAGGGACTCGACAAGCTGCCGCAGGTGGTCTTTGTCAGCGTGGATCCTGAGCGCGACACGACGGAACTTCTGTCGCAATTTGTCCCCTATTTCCACCCCGACTTTATCGGCGCCAGCGGCGATGAACAGAACACCCTCAAGCTGACCCGTCAGCTCGGCATCCTGTATGGCAAAGCCGAGGGCAGCGCTGCGGATAACTACCTGGTCGATCACAGTGCAGCGATTATCCTGCTTGATCCGGACGGCGCTTTCCGCGCCATATTTGGCGTTCCCCATGATCCTGAACTCATCGCCAATGATTTCCTCGCCATCAAAAATTATTACGAGGCAACACAATGAAACGAACCCTGCTGGCATTGATAGTCTCTGCATGGAGTCTGCTTGCCACGGCGGATTCCGAACTCCAGGTCGAGAATGCCTGGGTGCGCGAAGCACCCCCCAGCGCCCATATGATGGCGGCCTACATGACCCTGAAGAACCCGGGGTCCAGCGATACTGTGCTGACACAGGTCGACAGCCCGGCATTCGACCATGTCATGCTGCACAAATCCGAAGTCGTCGATGGTGTTGCCCGCATGACCCATCAGGATGACATTCGCATCCCGGCCCAGGGCTCAGTCGAGCTCAAACCCGGCAGTTTTCACCTGATGATGCCGACCCCTGAGAAACGCCTGGTGGAAGGCGACCGTGTCGACTTTATCCTGACATTTTCCAATGGCGAGACAATCCGGCTACAGGCCGACGTCAGAAAAAAGCCTTGAACACCATCCGGCAACAGCAAGGCGCAAGCTGGCTGGACCACCTGAAATCCTGGCCACACTACGCGCTGCCACAGCACGCCATTTCCAGACTCACCTACCGGCTCACACGCATACAGACGACCTGGTTCAAGAACGCTTTCATCCGCTGGTTTGCGCAGCATTTCCAGGTCAACTGGAGCGAGGCGCTATACCCGCGGCCGGAAGACTACCGGCACTTCAATGCATTCTTTACGCGCCCCCTGCGAGACGGCGCACGGCCGATTGAGGGCGACGGCAACACCGTCATCAGCCCCGCAGACGGCCATATCAGCCAGATCGGAAGCATCGACCGGGATGCCGTCTTCCAGGCCAAGGGCCATGCATTCAGTGTCACGGATCTGCTGGGCGGCGACACTCAACGGGCTGCATTGTTCAGGGATGGCAGTTTTGTGACCGTCTACCTGTCGCCACGGGATTATCACCGGGTACACATGCCGTTAAGCGGAAAACTGCGCGAAACCATCTATATCCCGGGACGCCTGTTCAGCGTCGCGCCGCATGCCACGCGTACCATTCCACGCCTGTTCGCGCGCAACGAACGACTGGTTTCCATCTTCGATACCGATGCCGGAGCAATGGCCGTGGTGCTGGTCGGGGCGATTAATGTCGCGGCTATAGAAACGGTCTGGTCGGGACTGGTGACACCGCCCCCTCGCCCCGGGATTGAAGTAGAGGATTGTCAACAGTCTGCGATTGAACTGGAACGCGGCGCGGAAATGGGCCGCTTCAATATGGGCTCAACCGTTATCCTGCTGTTCGGCAAAGACCAAATACGCTGGCTGCAAGGGCTTCAGGCCGGGCAGCCGCTGCGAATGGGGCAACCGCTCGGTAGCCTGCTGTAAGGGCGCCCCCCAGCCTCGATGGCCAAGCGACCTGGACTTCTCAGAACTTCCACCACAAAGGTCACAAAGGAACAACATGTTAACCCATGTCCGCAGAAGATTTTTCAGGTACAGGCTGTTGATGCGGTGTGCAGGGGATACGTACGGAACCCCTGTGTCTTTGAATACCTTCGTGTCCTTTGTGGTTAAGGCTGTGAGAACTAACGGCTAGGCCCGGGTCGCTTCTTCCATGCGCAGTGACAGACGGGCAATCTGCGCCCAGTCGTGGCTGACGATATCCTGTGCGTGCGCCAGATGATTACGCAACGATTCGAGTTCCTTGACCGAGCGCTTTGCGGCACTCTTGGTTTCAAAACCGAGGCGTTTCATCGCGATCTCGCTTTCCACCAGAATCTGTCCCTTGTCCGGGAGTTGCAGGCAATCGATCAGCTCGCAATACTGATTGCGGCGTTGCCGTTCGGCCTGAATCTGCTTCGCCTTTTCCAGGCGGCCTTCCGATACGGCTGACTGCCAGCTCTGTTCCGGGTACTGTTCCTTGATCATCTGGACAAGACCCATCTCGATCATGGTCACTATACCGAACAGCCACATGCGCACCATCGGCTTGTTGATGTCGTCCCGGCTGATAACGCCCGACACGTTGCCCAGCATGGTGACAAAACAGTAGTCATGCCGGGTCAGCACATGGATAACGTCGGAGAGTGCAGCGCTGCCCGACAACACCTGGTCAACGGTGAAATGTCGGAAACAGTCTGCGCATTGACCCGCTTCGAGGTCTGACAGGCGCAGGTAACCCTGCACCTCACCATTGACCCTGACGCTGGCCACCGTCTTCCTGCCGCGCTCCAGTACAGTCTTCACTCCAGCGCATTCGCTGCCGGCATCAAAGGACAGCAGACCTTCGGCGATATCCTTTGCCGTAAAAATCTCCATGAACATACGCTTGAAGTGCTGCTCATGAAACCCGGCCAGGTCGATGGATTCCGCTTCCCACGGTTCCGATTCAAACCGGCTGTCCATGGGCAGACCGAGCTTGTGCATATGCCTGGCATAAAGCCCGCTGGCTTGCTGGTAAAGCGTCTCGTTACCGTCACCGAGCACGTCCAGCAATGCACCCATTTCCACCAGGTAAACCCTGGCAAAGCGCTCGTCGTGTTTAGTGATATCCCTGCAGTTGTCGATGAGGTCGGCGAGCTTGACGGTCTTGGCGCGAGGCGATGCCTGTGCAATGTAGATTCGGTCGATAGCCTTGCGCTTGGCCCGGTTACCGTCGCCGGGCTTACTGACGTCGGTCAGTTCTTCCACCAGTTCGGCGACCGACTGGCCGAAATTCTCCTCGATGTCCTCCAGGGTAGCAGGTGTATCTTCCACCGTATCGTGCAGCCAGGCCGCTGCGATGGCTTCCTCATCGTCGCTGACGCCGGCGACCAGCCCGGCAACCGACTGCAGATGCACGTGATAGGGTTGTTTGCTGTATTTGCGGCGTTGATCGATACGCTGATGCGCCTTGGTGGCATAGTCGCTGGCACGTTCGACAAGATCAGACATAAACCTTAACTCGCACTCCGGGGTAACAATTCATCACAGACATCCTCGGCAAAACCGGCACCGGCCTCGGCATAGAAATTATAGGCCCTGTCGACACCCGCTTCCTGCAATGCGCTAACTTCATCCGGGTACTTGGCGATCGCTGCAATCCTGCCTGAATAACCCAGCGACCTGAGTTGCTGTGTGGCAAACAGATTTTCCTCGTATTTGGGCATGGCCAGAAGAATCAGTTTCACCCGGTTTTCATCCAGGTGGATCCGCGCCCAGTGGTCGGGATCCGTGGCACTGCCGAGCATGACGCGGCGTCCGCTGCGGGTCAGATTGTCCACGGTCTCATCGTCCATATCGACACCCAGCACGACATCACCCATTTGCTTGCGAATATTGTCGTAGGCAACGCTGCCGACGCGCCCCATGCCTATCACAATGACTTCGGCGTCCCGCGTGTCGAGGACCGCCTCTTCAGCGATACGGCGGGGCGATTCGAAGCCTGCAAGCCGTGAGCTGAAACGGGCGTATAGCGCATACGCTGCGGTATTCAGCGGGGCTGCAATGATAAACGAAACTGACAGTGCAATGGCGATAATAATCAGCCACTCACTGGCAAGCCAGCCGCTGGACACGGCGATGGCTGCGACGATCAAACCAAATTCACTGTAGTTGGCGAGACTGAGTGACGTCAACAAGGAGGTGCGCACGCGCAAGCGGAAAGCGCTTAACAAAGTGAAAAACAGGGCCGTCTTGAACGGCACCAGCAACAACAGCAACAGAGCAAGCCAGACGGCATCCAGCTCTAACGGGCCCGACAGACCGATATTGAGAAAAAAACCGACCAGGAACAGGTCCTTGAACCCCAGCAACTGACGTGCAAGCTCTGAAGCGCGCACATGGCTGGCCAACAGGACACCGAGTATCAAAGCACCCAGATCACCCTTGACCCCGGCCA
>JAUXDG010000205.1 GCA_030618475.1 Gammaproteobacteria bacterium
CCTGCAGCCTGATAGATCGAGCCACCGATGGGTTCGACAGTGGTATAGGCCGGCGGCAGGGTTGGTCTATAATTGTCCCTGCTCGGCGCCTGCGATGCGCAGCCGCCGAACATCGCTGCTGCAAGGCACGCCATCATCAGTTTTGATTCAGTCTTCATCGCTGGCCTCATACGCGTCCTGTCCCGGCTTCAGGCTTAAAGGTTGTTGGTCACGAACTGCAGCATGCGGTCGGTCGTCTGTATCGCCTTTGAGTTCATCTCGTAAGCACGTTGGGTCTCAATCATGTTGACCAGCTCTTCCACCACATTGACGTTGGATGTTTCGAGCGCACCCTGAATAACCGTACCCAGACCATTCAGACCCGGTGTACCGGTCGACGGTGATCCACTGGAGGCCGTTTCGTCGAACAGGTTCTGGCCCACCGCCTGTAAACCGCCGGGATTGATAAAATCCGCCAGCTGGATACTGCCCAGCTGGGTCGGTGTTGCACTGCCCGGCGTGAGGGATGACACCACACCGTCGGAACCGATGGTCAGGCTGGTTGAATTATTGGGAATAGTGATTGCCGGCTGGATGACATAACCACTTGCCGTCACCATCTGGCCGGTCTCGTCCATCTTGAACGATCCGTCGCGGCTGTAGCCGATGTTACCGTCCGGTTTCAATACCTGGAAAAAACCCCGTCCCTGAATCGCGACATCCAGGCTGTTGCCTGTCTGCACGACATTGCCGAGCGTGTGTATTTTCTCGGTTGCCACGGTTCTCACACCGGTACCCAGCTGCAGACCGGAAGGCAGACGTGTGTCCTGTGAGGACAGCGCGCCCACTTGGCGTACGTTCTGATACAGCAGGTCCTCAAAAACCGCCCGGTCGCGTTTGAACCCCGTGGTATTGACATTGGCGAGGTTGTTGGAAATCACGCTCATGCGTGTCTGCTGTGCTTCCAGACCTGTTTTAGCGACCCATAATGCCTTGTTCATAGTGTTACCTCTGAGACCTCTTAACCCAGCTCCATCAGCTGGGCTGTACGTTCATCCATTTCCTTCGCGGTACTCATAATCTTCACCGCGATTTCAAACTGCCGGGCCAGGCCGATCATATTGACCAGCGCTTCGACGCTGTTGACATTGCTGCCCTCCAGCGCACCGCTGATCAGGGTGGCATCGCTACTCGCCTCTGCTGGTACCGCATCGCGTGTACGCAGCAAACCATCATCACCTTTCACCAGCTGATCGAGCTGCGGCGATACCAGCTTGATACGTCCGACCTCGGCCAGGGTGCTGGCCTGCTGGCCGATGGGGCGCACGCTGATGGTTCCATCGAGACCGATTTCCAGTTTTTCATATTCCGGGATGACAATCGGC
Organism: Gammaproteobacteria bacterium; assembly: GCA_030618475.1. Taxonomy (GTDB): domain Bacteria; phylum Pseudomonadota; class Gammaproteobacteria; order DSM-19610; family DSM-19610; genus Thiogranum. Next base: position 1,365 of record JAUXDG010000205.1, read on the forward strand.
CCCGCTTCACCCAGAACCGCATGGCCGGCACCGGTCAATAACTGGCCGTTGATGTTGACGTGCAGATTTCCTGCCCGGGTATAGGCCTCACTACCGTCCGGCGCCTGCACACTGATCCAGCCATCACCATTCACCGCGACGTCGAGTGTGCGGCCGGTGGACTCTATACTGCCCTTTTCAAAGCTGGCGCCCTCGTCGTGAGCTGTCGCAAAGGCGCGGCTTTCATGGCCGGCCCCCGTGACGATCTGGGTCTGAAAGTTGACCAGGTCTGCCTGAAAGCCAACGGTATTGGCGTTGGCCAGATTGTGCGAGTTGACAGCCTGGGCGTGCATCAGCTGCTTCCCCGCATGAGCAATAACAAACAGTACCCGGTCCATAGTCAGCCTCTACCTGCTATTAACGAATGTTGATAATGGTCTGGGTGACGGTATCCGCAGTGGTAATGACCTGGGCGTTGGCCTGGAAATTACGCTGCGCGGTTATCATGTTGACCAGTTCCTCGGTCAGATCGACGTTGGAACCTTCCAGTGCACCGGACTCGATCAGCCCGGCGGCACCGGAACCGGGCGAGCCCACCAGCGGTGCGCCTGAATCAAAGCTCTCGGACCAGGATGTATCGCCCATCTGCCGCAAGCCCTGCGGGTTATTGAAAGTGGCAATCGCGATCTGACCCAGGGTCCGGGACTGACCATTGGTAAAGCGCGAAGTAATGACACCGGTATCACTGAAATCGATACCACTCAGACGACCGGTTGCAAAACCGTCCTGAGACAGTCCATTGACGCTGAACGGGCTGCCGTACTGTGAGGTATTGTTGAAATCGACCGACATATTTATGGCTGCTGCGCCGCCGCTGGGTGTAAAGCTGACAGCGACCGGACTACCGCCGGTAATTGCGCCGAGTGCATTAAAGCTGATGGGATCCCCCGCCGGTGTACCACCGTTGACCTGCACACCGTCCACATACTGGAAGACATCCCAGTTATTGTCTGCTGTCTTGCGGAAATACATGGTGTTCAGATGCGGTGAACCCAGGCTGTCAAAAATCGTCAAGGAGGTGGAATTGTTGTACGAGGTGGCATCCGATGGATTGAATACAGTGGCTACCGGTACGGGAGTCGCTGACGCATCCAGATTGGCCTGCACATCGATCAGGGTTGTCGCCGCCGGTGCAATATCGGAACGGTCCAGCTGCAGCGGTCCGGTTGCACCGGTGATGTTGCCGTTCTGATCGGCCTGGAATATTGTCAGTTGCTGCTGCTGGTTGTTGACCACAAAGCCGTTACGGTTCACACCCAGGGCACCGGCACGCGTATAGACGTTAATACCATTGTCATTCATGATGAAAAGTCCCTGACCACTGATAGCCAGGTCAAGATTGTTATCGGTGAACCCGACATTGCCCTGGGTAAACTGTTGCGTTACCGAGGACACACGCACACCGCTACCGATGGCGTTAGCCGAAACACCGAGATTTGATGAGGCAAAAATATCAGTAAATTCGGCACGCGACTGCTTGAAACCGGTGGTGCTGGCATTTGCCACGTTGTTACCAATAACCTTCAATTCTGCAGAAGCTGCGTTTAATCCACTTAGAGCTGTACGAAACGGCATGATGTATCTCCTTCAGCCAAACCGGTTACAGAATCTGCCGGACTTCGCTGAAGTCCAGAGATCCAATACCGTCAAGATCGAGCAACAGCCCACCGCTGTTGCTCAATGTCACACTGCGAACTTCTGATGCGAGCAGGGTTTCGACCGATTCGAACCGGCCGTCTATACTCGCCTCAGCACTTATGAAATAGTTTCCCGGGGATGCAAACTGGCCGTCGTTCTTCAGCCCGTCCCACTGGAAGGCGACCGGACCCGCGGCCTGAGACCCCAGCTCCAGTCTGCGAATAACCTGCCCGGCCTGGTCATAAACATTAACCACCACCTCGCCACTGGCTGCCGGCAGCTCAACGTTACCGCGGATGTTTCCACCCTGGCTCAAAGCCGCTACGCCTGTCGGCGCCAGTATTTCGCGGCCGACCAGATTGGTCGCCTGCAGGGCCTGGTTGGACACCAGCGACTGGCTCAAGCCTGCAAAGGCGTCATTCAGATCACCGATACCCTCCACCGTGGAGAACTGCGCAATCTGGCTCAGGAAGTCACCGCTCTCCATCGGTTTAAAGGGATCCTGGTTCTGCAGCTGTGCTGTCATCAGTTCCAGGAACTGTTCCTGGCCCAGCTCCTTGCGCGAGCTCCCTGCATTGAGATCCTGCACTGTTCGGAACTCTGCACCTGATAATCCATTCTGTGTATCAATCATTGCTCTACCCTGTTCAGTTGATCTACTGCCCCATGCGGAGCGTGGCCAGCATCATTTGTTTGGACGTGTTCAGTACTTCGACGTTACTCTGGTAAGAACGGGAAGCGGAAATCATGTTGGCCATTTCGTCGACAATATTGACGTTGGGGAGAAAGACATAACCCTCTTCATTGGCCAGCGGATGGTTGGGCTGATACTGCTTTTCCATCGGCGTCTGGCTTTCAACGATGCCATCGACCCTGACACCAACCGAACTGGCATCAGCTCTTAAAGACTGCATTACCGCCGAGAACACCGGATGACGGGCGTGATAGGTATCGGTCTCGCTGCCGCCAACACTTTGCGCGTTTGCCAGATTGCTGGAGGTTACGTTGAGGCGCACACTCTCTGCACTCATGGCAGAACCGGCGATGTCAAAAACGTTGAATAAAGACACTTATCATTCTCCCTTGATCGCCAGCCTCAGACCCCTGAACTTGCTATTCAGGAAAGTCAGGGTCGACTGGTAACGCACAGCATTCTGTGCAAACTCGGCCTGCTCAACCTGGCTGTCGACAGTGTTGCCGTCTACCGATGGCTGGATCGGTATGCGGTACAGAAAATCCGCACTGGAAACAGCGGAGGAGCCACCCAGATGATCGGCATGGGTCGTCTTCATCACCATTTTTTCACCACCGGCTTTGCCAAGCACCGATCTGAAATCGATATCACGCGCCTTAAAACCCGGGGTATCAGCATTGGCGATATTGGCAGCGAGCAGACTGGAACGCTCACCGTAGAGCGATAGATGACCCGGTAAATCTCCCAACGCCTTGTCAAAACTGATAGCCATTCGGCCTCCTGGAATTCACGTTATGCAGGTTTACAAGCAACCCTCGTGCCAACAGTCGTTATTAGCTATAAATCATTAACTTAAGGATTTTTTCAGATGCCGACTGGGCGGCAAACGGCAAACTCTGACCGGAGGGCGGCAAGTAATCGCGGCCAGGCGACCGCGATCAAAGGAAGAATTTATTTTCTATCGTTAGCCGCCTTTCCCTTGGCGTGCTTCGCGTCTTTGCGAGCGTATCGAGAACGCAAGTTACTGACAGCTCTGAGCCCCTTAAACAATATGTGGCACGCCAATTGCTGGTTCATTCCAGCGACGCACAGCACAGGATGATGCCATTATGCAAAAATTTGGAATAGTTCGTTTTTTTATAGGCTTAGTCATTGTTGCCTGGCAACCGAGCAACGCGCTTGCCGGTGGCGCGGCAACACAGTGGCAAAGTCATGCCGCCATCCGCGGTACGGCACAGAGTTTCATGGACGCTTTTGTCAGCAGTCAGCACCAGGGGCGCAGTACGGTCAAGCTGGGGCAACTCGATTCGCGACTGCGACTGAAAGCCTGTACCTCACCACTGGACGCGTTCATGCCACCCGGTGGCCGGGTTATGGGCAATACCACCGTGGGCGTACGCTGCGCGGACGATGGTGGCTGGAGTATCTACGTTTCCGCCCGCGTTGACGTATTCGGCCCGGTATTGATAGCCCGCCAGCCGCTGGCGCGAGGCACTAGCGTTCAGGACAGCGATCTGCAACTGGTGGAACGCAACCTCGCCAATCTGCCCTACGGCTACTACACCGATAGCCAGCCAATCGCCG
>JAUXDG010000033.1 GCA_030618475.1 Gammaproteobacteria bacterium
GCCGGTAAACCCAGCAACAAGATTGTTTTAAATGGGCTTAGTGAATTCTTATAGGACATGATTCTCTGCCTGGGTAGGCGTTTTTTTCTCAGACTACAGGCAGTTGACGGTTAACTGCAAGTACGGCGCCCACAATTATTCGATCCAAATCCCTTGCCGTCGCGCCTAAACTACCGGAAAATAGTGCATTGGATGCACCAGCGTTCGAGCCGTTCTATTTTGCCACATCGCTCGCTATGCATGAAACAATAAGAAACTGAATTTAATAGAATTTCCAGTTGCCCGGAGCAGAGCCCCCGGTTTCCCGTTGGATGGAGAACTTGGACGAATGTCAGAAGCAGAACAACACCAGTCTACCCGGTTCAAGGTTGTAATGAATCACGAAGAACAGTACTCCATATGGCCGGCTGATCGTGACAACGCTCCCGGCTGGAGAGATGAAGGGACAGCCGGCACCCGATCGGAGTGCCTGCAGTATATCGACGAAGTGTGGACTGACATGCGTCCCCTCAGCCTGAGGCAGAAGATGACCGACTAGCGTCAGACAGGAACCACCTTCAAAAGTCTGATATATCGGGATGTCGAATGAATAGCCTGGCCGCCAAAGATACCGTGATTCCAGAGCAGACCATAGCTATAGCAGCCACTTTCACGGCAGAGCTGCTGGAAGAGCCAGTCAGGTTCTGGCTGGATGAGCTTGGCATCAGTGCGGAAATAAAATTTGCACCGTTCAGTCAGGTTTTTCAGGAACTCCTGGACCCCGCCAGCCTGTTTAACAGGAATACAGGCGGGATGAATGTTGTGCTCATTCGACCTGAGGATTGGTATAACGTACAGCCAGAATCCATGCCAGGGACAGGTGTCGATCCCGTAGCATCACTGCAGGATAATGTAACTGAGTTTATTTCTGCACTCCATGTTGCTTCGGAATACTCCAGCGTTCCATTACTCGTGTGCCTGTGTCATGACAATCCACAGCGACGGGCAAATATCGAGTTGAATAAGCGGCTTGCAGGCATCATCGGTGGATTGATGTTGGGCATACAGGCTTTACCAGGGGTTAATATAGTAACAACGTCAGATCTTGAGTCCCTGTATCCCGTCCCCGCTTACTATGATGCGGAACAGGACAAACTGGCAAGTATCCCCTACACCAACCTCTATTACGTGTCACTGGCTACAGTCATCATGCGGCGCCTGTATTCCCTTGCCACACCCGATACGAAAGTCATCGTTCTGGACTGTGACAATACCCTGTGGAGAGGGGTCTGTGGTGAAGAGGGTCCGCATGGTGTGGATGTCGATTTTGCCGCGCGCATTCTTCAGGAGTTTATGGTTGCGCAGTATGATAATGGTGTTCTGCTATGCCTGTGCAGCAAGAATAACGAGCAGGACGTTAAAGATGTGTTCGATTTGCAGACGGATATGCCGCTTGGCCTGAAGCACTTCGTATCCACACGGATAAACTGGCAGTCGAAATCCGGGAACCTGTTATCGTTGTCCGAAGAACTCGGTCTGGGTCTGGACAGCTTCGCATTTATCGATGATGACCCGGTTGAATGTGATGAGGTTCGTACACGTTGCCCATCGGTAACTACGCTTCAATTGCCTCGTCAAAGACCCCGGATCCCCGAGTTTCTCAAGCACACATGGGTATTCGATCACTCTGGCACAACCCGGGAGGCCGGTAACAGAAGTACCCTTTACCGGCATAATGCCATGAGAAAGTCGGTTGAAGCTGACTCGGCTTCACTGGAGGATTTTCTTGCCAGACTGGAGCTATCAGTTGGAATAGTTGAAATGAAGGCAGAGAACATTCCCAGGGTCGCCGAACTCTTCAATCGAACCAACCAGTTTAATGCAACCACTGTGCGGTACTCGGAAAACGAGATTCGGTCGCTGTTCAGGAGCAAGGAAAAAACATTCCTTGTTACTACGGCAAAAGACCGTTTTGGGGATTATGGGCTTGTCGGCGTGACTGCGTACAGCATTCACAGGGACCGGATGCACGTCGATTCCCTGTTGCTCAGTTGCCGCGCATTGGGCCGGCGCATAGAACATACACTTGTATCGCGCCTGCTCGAAATAGCTGACGCGTCAGGATGCTCTACACTCGGTATCCACTACCGTGAGACTGAGCGAAATCACCTGGTGCGCGATTTCCTGGAAGGAATCGGGGCCGAATGTCCGAGCAATGTTCCGGAGAATCAGGAGTACTCTCTTCCCGTTCGTGCCTGCACAGAAAACGTAACAGAGCAGTAAGCAGATCATTATGCAACACGATGGTGCACTCATCAGCCGTATAGCTCTCGCGCTGAACAGCCCGGAACAGATTCAGCAGGCAATGCATGATCGGCGCGATAACCGGGAATACCGGGGCAGTGCGACCCGGTTTGTCGGCCCCGACAACGACACCGAGGAATGGCTGACCGGGCTCTGGTGCCGGGTGTTGCGTCTGGGTCGCATCAGTGTGCTCGATAATTTTTTCGAGCTGGGCGGGAATTCCCTGCAGGCTACCCAGATCATTGCGCAGATCAGGCAGCGTTTTCGCGTTGATTTTTCGCTCAACGTTATTTTTGTGCACGCAACTATCAGGGAGCTGGCTCGCGCCATAGCGGAATGTCCCGCTGACCCGGGTCATACGCTACCCGACAAAATAGCGGCATCGGAAACCCGCCAGGATGAGCTCTCCTACGCCCAGCAGCGACTGTTTTTTTTGCACCGCTGGGAGTCCGAAGCAGCAACCTACAACATCCCGGTGGCATTCAGGCTGCACGGGGCAGTCGACCTGTCATTGATTGAACAATGTGTCAGTGAAATCGCAGGCCGGCATGCGACATTGCGGGCAACATTTACGGTAACCGGCAATACCGCCCGATCGGTTTTAAGCCCTGATGCCGGTCCCTCGTTCTCCCTAGCAAACCCCGGCAGCACGACAGGTGACGGGGTCGAACCGCAATGGGTGGCGATAGTAAGCCGTGAGGCAAGACGAAGCTTTGACCTCGAGAAGGGGCCGCTGCTTCGGGTGATGGCCATTCGGACAGGTGAACAGGAAGTTATCCTGTTGTTTAACATGCACCATATCATCGCGGACGGATGGTCTCTGGGTGTTTTGTTCCACGAACTGTCTACAATGTACGATGCCAGGATAACCGGGAGAGCGGTTTTACTCCCTGAGCTGACAGTCAGTTTTTCCGATTATGCTCACTGGCAAAGACAGTGGCTGGGCGGGGGTGCATGTACAGCGCAGCTGAATTACTGGAAATCCGCGCTGTCCGGCGAGCTTCCTTTACTCGCCCTGCCAACAGATCGTCCACGCCCGGTCAGTCGGGCGTCGAATGGCGCCGTATGCAGGTTCCGGATCGATGCCGGGCTGCGCGATCATCTTGAGGCATTGTGCCGCGAAAAAGACGTCACGCTGTATATGTGCCTGTTAGCTGCATTCTATGTGCTGCTGCACCGGTACAGCCATCAGGATGACATCATCGTCGGAACGCCCATTGCCAATAGAAACCATCCGGGCACCGAGGGGCTGATCGGTTTTTTTGTTAATACGCTTGCCTTGCGTGCTGATCTTTCCGGAAACCCGACCTTTGATGAATTGCTTGTTCGGGTGAAGTCGGTCGCACTCGATGCCTACGAAAACCAGGACATACCCTTTGAGCAGGTTATTGCGGAGTTGAATCTTGAGCGTGACCTCAGCCGTACGCCCGTGTTCCAGGTTATGTTTGTATTTCAGAATGCACAGCGAGATACCCTGAAACTTGCGGGAACTACAGTAAGACCGATCGATGTTCATACTGCAACTGCAAAATTCGACCTGACGCTCGAAGTTACCCAGACGGAACGCGGACTCAGTCTGGTGTGGGAATACGATACGGACCTGTTCGATTCTTCCACCATCGAGAACATGCAAAAGAGTTTTCACGCCTTGCTTGATGGGTTGCGGCAACAGCACACCTTACCCGTATCCAGACTGTCGATTCTCGACGCAGCCGGGCAACTGGCGCTAGTTAAGGATGCAGTCCTGGAGCCGGTGGCAAGTGCAGACTTGCGTACCCTGGTTGACTTGTTCGAGGAACAGGTCGGGAAATGGGCGAGCAAGGTGGCAGTCGTATTCGGTCCGGAAGAGCTTACCTACGCAGCACTGAATCGCAGGGCAAATCAGTTGGCCCGCTACCTGCTTGACTTAGGCGTTCAGCCAAACAGTCTCGTAGGGCTTTGCCTGGAACGTTCGACCGATCTGGTTGTTGGTATTCTGGGTATTCTCAAGACAGGCGCAGCCTATGTCCCTCTCGACCCGGCCTATCCGCAGGATCGCATTTTGTTCATGCTGGGTGATGCACAGGTAAATACTGTCGTGACACAGTCCGGCTTCGCCGGACTCGTGCGGGGAAACAGGCAACTGGTGTTGCTCGATAGTGACAGGGGGGTTATAGAAAAATGCAATGATAACAACCGCGACATTGCGTTCAGCCAGGAACAGCTCGCTTACATTATCTACACATCCGGATCGACCGGGCAGCCCAAGGGCGTCGCTATTCCGCACCGAAATGTTACCCGTCTGTTTGCCTCGACCGCGGCCTGGTTTGGGTTCAACAAACAGGATACATGGACCCTGTTTCATTCATACGCATTCGACTTCACGGTTTGGGAACTCTGGGGAGCCTTGCTGCATGGCGGGAAGCTGGTGGTCGTACCTTTTGAGGTTACTCGCACCCCGGAAGCATTCCGCCGGCTGCTGATTGATAAATGCGTGACAGTGCTTAACCAGACGCCGACTGCTTTCAGCCAACTGGTCCGGGCTGACGCTGCTGTGGGGACTGATTCCGAAAAGCTGTCGCTACGCTATGTGATATTCGGCGGAGAAGCACTGGATATCAAGTCCTTGCGGCCCTGGTTCGAGCGCCACGGCGATGTAAGTCCGCAACTGATAAACATGTACGGAATTACCGAGACCACTGTGCATGTTACCTGGCGCCCGTTGTCCATGCGGGATTTGCACGGTGCTGCAAACAGCGCCATTGGTATCCCTATCCCCGATCTGCAGTGTCTTGTGCTGGATAGCAACGGCCAACTGCTGCCAACGGGCGTGGCCGGTGAATTACACGTTGGAGGTGCCGGACTGGCGCGTGGTTATCTGAACCGCCCGGCGCTCACCGCCCAACGCTTCATACCGAACCCCTATACATCCCGACCCGGCCAGCGCCTCTACCGTACCGGCGACCTGGTGCGAAAACTTCGGGACGGGGGGCTGGACTATCTTGGTCGTATCGACCACCAGGTACAGTTGCGCGGGTTTCGTATCGAACTCGGCGAAATAGAGTCTACGCTTCATAGTCAACCGCATGTGCAGGAAGTGGCTGTGTTGATAAAGCAGGATGCGGGCGGGTCAAAGCAACTGGTAGCCTATCTTGTCGCAGAGCAGTCATTATCGACCACCGAACTGCGCGAGGCGCTGCAGAAAAAACTGCCTGGCTATATGATTCCGTCCGCATTCGTTTTTCTGGACCGCTTTCCACTCACGCCGAATGGCAAACTCGACAGGGCCGGTTTGCCTTTGCCTGCGCAGTCCCGTCCGGAACTTGCGCATGATTATGTCGCCCCACGCACGCCATCTGAAAAAGCCCTGGTGGAAATATGGCAGGAAGTGCTTCAGGTTGACCGGATCGGCATCCACGACAGTTTTTTTGCATTGGGTGGTGATTCAATAAAAAGTATCCCGACGCTGGCCGGTATGCGGGAACGCGGACTGGGATTAACCCTGCTGCAATTGTTCCAGGAAGAGACTATCGAGCGGCTGGCCGGAATCGCCGATCAGGGCGACTCGCCTCCTGATCAGTTAGACCTGAACCCGTCTGTCGAGTTGATAACGCAGGAAGACCGGGAACGGCTACCGGACGACGTCGAAGATGCCTATCCTCTTTCCATGTTGCAGGCAGGCATGCTGTTCCATATGGAGCATTCGCCGGATTCCGGTATTTATCACAATGTCACCAGCAGCACGCTGCAGACCGACTTTGACCTTGAAGCGTTCCAGGAATCAGTGCGCCGGGTGGTTGCTCGTCACGATATCTTCCGGACCTCGTTTGATCTGACCGGCTACAGTGTTCCCCTGCAGCTGGTGCACAGGTCCGCTGTGGCGCAGGTCGATTATCAGGATATCCGTCATTTGCCCGAAGCGGAGCAGGAAGCACTGATTGATCACTGGCTGAAAGAGGAGAAGAGCCGGACTTTCGATATCGGCAAGGCACCGCTGCTGCGCTTCTGTGTCCACCAGCGATCCGGGCGACTGATTCAGTTTACTATCACCGAATGCCATGTCCTGCTGGATGGCTGGAGCGAGAACTCGACACTGAGCGAACTATGGGACTTGCATTTTTCCCTGATGGTGGGTGAAGAGGTGCCAGTCCAGGCGCCACCGAAGGGAACCTATCGGGATTTTGTTGCTCTCGAACAGCAGATTATCAAGCGGGAATCGCACAGGGTGTTCTGGCAGAAACAACTGGCGGACTCCGAACCTGCTGCACTCCCGCGCTGGCCGGATCGTTATCGCAGTAAACATCCCACACCCGTTTGCTCACGTCCATTACGGTTGCCGGAGCAGCTTTTCAGTGGTCTGAAACAACTTGCCGTTGAGCTTGATCTACCGCTGAAGAATGTATTGCTGGCGGCGCATCTCAAGGTGATTGCCGGGCTGACGGGGAGCCGGGTCATTTCCAGCGGCCTGGTATCTCACGGACGCCCGGACATCGAGGGAGGGGAGGACATTCGCGGTTTGTTCCTCAACACCCTGCCGTTGCACATGACCCTCGACGGAGGCAGCTGGAAGTCCCTGATTCGGGACGTGTATGAGAAGGAGCACGAGTTGTTTCCCTATCGTCAATATCCGATGGCACAAATCAAAAGAGACAGCGGCCAGGACTACCTTTTTGAAACAGCCTTCGGTTATGTGCACTTCCACGTTATGGAGCATCTCTACAGATCCGGCAGATTACGCCGGGCAGGCGAGGTCAGGCGCTGGACGCCCACTGATTTCCCGCTGATGACCGTTTTCCTGCACGATCCATACACGGACGAGCTGGGGATAACACTTGACTATGACAAGGCCGTATTAACCCCGCAACAGATCGAGTCCATCGGACAGTATTACTTGCGTGTGCTGGGTCGCATGGTGGATCAACCGGATGCCCGGTATGACACATTTTGCCTGTTGCCAGAGGATGAAAAACATCAGCTGATTACTGTGCGGAATATGACGTCGCATCCCTACCCGCACTTGGCGACGGTGCACGAGCTGTTTGACCGGCAGGCCGGCCTCACGCCGGACAGTATCGCGCTCGTCGGAACAGACGCGGAACTGACCTATGAAGAACTGCGACTGTACAGCAATCAACTCGCCAACTACCTTGTACAGGCAGGCATAAAACCCGGTGACCGGGTCGGTGTATGCATGCAGCGGTCTATCCGTTGTGCGGCATCAATACTGGCCATACTTAAAGCGGGTGGCAGCTATGTGCCTCTGGATCCGGATTACCCACGCGAACGCCTTGCTTTCATGATAAGCGATAGCCGGGTAACCTTTATACTGTCCGGGCAGGCATGGGAAGACAGACTCCCGGAGGACACCACACATCCTGTCTGTCTTGACCGTCTTGCCGGCGAAATCGCCCGCTGTGCCTGTGAATGCCCGGCGATCGACATGGACTCCAGCTATCCAGCCTATGTTATGTACACGTCCGGATCTACCGGGATACCCAAAGGGATAGAGGTGCCGCATAAAGCGATTGCACGGTTGGTGATTGAACCCAATTACGTGAGACTGGGCGGGGAAGAGACCATCCTTATGCTGGCCCCCATTTCGTTCGATGCGTCAACATTCGAGATCTGGGGCAGCCTGTTGACGGGAGCCCGCCTCGCAGTTGTGCAGCAACCACTTCCAACACTGGAGGAGATTGGCCAGGCGGTTCGCCGCCACCAAGTTACTACCATGTGGCTCACGGCGGGGCTGTTTAACCAGATGGTCGAAGAGAATCCGGATGTCCTCGCGCCGCTCAAGCAGCTGCTTTCCGGGGGCGACGTGCTCTCGATTTCCCATGTAAGAAAGGCCCTGGAGAAGTTGCCGGCGTGCACGCTGATTAACGGCTACGGTCCTACCGAGGGAACAACATTTACCTGTTGTCATACCGTTATGGCTGAAGACCTGGAGGCGAGCTCCATTCCGATCGGGCAACCCGTTAGCAATACGCAGGTATATATTCTGGACCCTGACCTTAATCCGGTGCCACTCGGTGTGACGGGTGAGCTGTATATTGGTGGTGATGGTCTGGCATCCGCCTACGTGGACAGGCCAGGGCTGACTGCAGAAAGATTCGTGCCAAATCCCTTTGGTAATACACCCGGTACCCGCCTGTACCGCAGCGGTGACCTGGTTCGTATGCAGCCTGACGGTGACATCGATTTTATCGGGCGTGTCGACTACCAGGTGAAGATAAGAGGCTTCAGAATAGAGCTTGGGGAGATCGAAAACCGTCTGCTTGAGTACCCGGCCGTGGCGGAGGCGGTAGTAGTAAGCAGTGACAAGGTGCCGGGGACGAAGCGGCTGGTTGCTTATGTAGTCCCGGGAACCGGCTCACAGCTTAACAGAAATAATTTGCGCGACTTCCTGGCTGAAATATTGCCCGGATACATGCTTCCCTCCACCTTTGTTGTGCTGGATGAACTGCCACTGACACCCAACGGCAAGGTGGATCGGAAGGCATTGCCTGCTCCCGGGTTGTCTGATGACGCTGATGATACCGGCTTTGTTCCGCCAGATAGTGCGCTGGAGAAAGACATTGCAACCATCTGGCAGGATGTCCTTGGTGTCGATGGCTCCGGAATCCACGATAACTTTTTTGAAGCAGGTGGTGACTCACTCGCAGCCACCCGACTGATATCACGCATACATAAAGCGACCGGCGTGGCACTACCGCTGAATGTGCTGTTTGATTACCCAACGATTAGCGGTATATCAATGGCAATCGAAAGGAACAGAACCCGGCCCGGTGCGTCTGGTGATGACGGGAATGACAGGGAAGAATTCGAGATATGAGAATTTACACGAGCTTTCCTGAACTTCCGCAATCAGCCCTGAAAGGAATGAATGCTACAGGGAAAATCATTCAGTGAGCAGTATCGAGGAATTTATCACGTTTCTTCGAGATAGTGATATCAGCATCGCCGTCGTTGATGGCCGTCTGCGCATTAATGCGCCAACCGGCGCGTTAACAGCAGAAATAAAATCCGAGCTGACAAAGAGAAAGGCAGAGATAATTTCATTTCTGGGCAGGGAGCTGGAGGACAGGATAACCTCCGCCACCATAAAACATGTCGCTCGTGATGAAGACTTGCCGCTATCGTTTTCCCAGCAGAGATTGTGGGTGCTGGACAAGTTCGATCCCGGTAACCCTGTCTACAATATAGCAGAAATGCTTTTTCTGGATGACTCGCTGGATGTCACAGCCCTGCAAAAGAGCGTGTCAGAGATAATCAGGCGCCATGAAGTTCTGCGCACGACTTTCGTGGAGAAAAACGGTCAGCCTGTACAGATTATTTCGGCAATGGCAGATTTCGAATTGGCAATCACTGATCTGTCCGGTATTCCGGGCATCGATCAAACCGCCATGCTGGAACAACTGGCCTTCGAAGAAGCCAGGCGGCCTTTTCAGCTTGACAGGGGGTTTTTATTCCGCGCCCGCCTTGTCAGGCTGGCTGAATCCCGGCATGCGCTGGTCATCGCCATGCACCATATCATCTTTGATGGCTGGTCATTCGATGTGTTCTACAGGGAACTCAGCAAGCTATATGAAGCCTACAGGCTGGGTGAACAGTCTACGCTTCCCGAATTGGCGATCCAGTATGCCGATTACACTGGCTGGCAGCGTGAGTATCTTCAGGATGAAGTGCTTGAATCACAGATGTCTTATTGGGCGAAGAGACTGGAAGGCATTCCCGCCGCGCTGGAGTTGCCCTTGTGCAACCCCAGGCCTGAACGGCTGTCTTATCGCGGTGCGCGGTTAAGCCAGAAAATACCCGGCGAATTGTCTGCTGCGCTCGCTGAGCTGAGCAAGCGGGAAGGCGTTACCCTGTATATGACGCTGCTGTCTGCATTCCTGGTTATGCTCTATCGCTATACCGGACAACAGGATATTGTAATAGGCACCCCGATTGCCGGGCGAAACAGTGTTGAAACCGAAAACCTGCTGGGTTTTTTCGTAAACACACTCATCATCAGATGCGACCTCGCGGGTAACCCCGGTTTTTGCGATCTGCTTGCGCGGGTACGCGAAATTGCGCTCGGGGCCTATTCCAACCAGGACCTGCCTTTTGAAATGCTTGTAGAAGAACTGCGACCCAGGCGTGACCTGAGCCGTACCCCGTTTTTCCAGATAATGTTCGCTTATCAGGGCTCAGCCGCAGACGAAATAGTCCTGAATAATCTGGAAGTACAGCGTAAATCCATTGATATAAACACCTCAAAATTCGATTTGACGCTATCCATAGAAAAAACAGTCGACGGGGAGGATATAGCCGCCTGGGAATTCGCGAGCGAGCTTTTTGATCCCGCGGTAGTCGAAGGTATGCAGAAACACTACCTGACGCTTCTAAAGGCAATCGTTGAGAACCCTGGAAGCGCTATTCGGGAATACCCGCTGTTAACTGAAAAAGAGAGCAACAAGCAGCTTTTCGACTGGAACGACACCTCGGTCAGCTACCCGCCATCGGCAACCCTGCATCAGCTTTTTGAAAAACAGGTCGAAATGACGCCATCCGCAACCGCTGTTTACTTCGAAGGTGACCAGCTCGGATATGCAGAACTGAATACCCGCGCCAACAAGCTTGCCAACCGGTTGCGATCGCTCGGTACCGGTCACGATGTGCTGATTGGCATCTGTGCGGAACGTTCAGTTGAAATGATCATAGGTTTGCTCGGCATTCTGAAAGCCGGTGGCGCCTACGTCCCGCTTGATCCTGCTTATCCGAAAGATCGATTGGCATACATGCTGGAAGATGCGGGCATCAGCGTTTTACTGACGCAATCGCATCTCCTGGACGGTCTCCCGAAACACAACTGCAATACGCTCTGTCTCGACCAGTGCTGGCATGAGATCGACACTGAAAGCAGTCGCAACCCGGTTGAATCGGGTTCGCCTGATTCGCTTGCCTATATGATTTATACCTCGGGTTCAACGGGGGTACCAAAAGGAGTGATGATCAGCCATGCCGGAATCAGTAATCGTCTGTTCTGGATGCAGGACGAATACCGGCTGACCGGGTCGGATCGTGTTCTGCAAAAAACCTCTTTCAGTTTTGATGTGTCTGTCTGGGAATTCTTCTGGCCGCTCATGACAGGTGCGTGCCTGGTTCTTGCGCGCCCCGAAGGTCACAAGGATAGCGCATATCTTGTTAAACTGATTGCAGAGCAGCAGATAACAGTGCTTCATTTCGTTCCCTCCATGCTGCAGGTGTTTCTCGAAGAGAATCCGCTTGAATGCGCTTCGCTACGGCATGTCATTTGCAGCGGAGAAGCGTTGCCGTGTGAAGTCCAGCAGCGTTTTTTTGCGCGGCTCGATGCAGAACTGCATAATCTCTATGGGCCGACCGAGGCTTCAGTCGATGCTACCTTCTGGCAGTGTAAACCTGATGACCTGTGTCGTACGGTTCCCATTGGGCGCCCTGTCGCCAATACCCGGATATATATTCTGGATAATTGCATGCATCCGGTTCCGGTCGGCGTGGCGGGCGAGCTGTTTATCGCCGGTACCGGTTTGTCGCGGGGTTACCACAATAAATCCGCCTTGACTGCTTCCGTCTTTATTCCGGACCCATTCAGCAGCGCGCCCGGGCAGCGTATGTACCGGACCGGTGACCTCGCGCGCTACCGCAGCGACGGTGTTATCGAATACATTGGGCGCATCGATCATCAGGTCAAACTACGGGGTTACCGGATAGAACTGGGCGAGATCGAAACCAATCTGGTATCTCATCCTGAAATAAAAGATGCGCTGGTCATTGCGCGCGAAGATAGCCCCGGGGATAAACGTCTGATCGCTTACTATATACCGACCGGGAACAGGGTGGCCAATTCAGAACTACGCGTCTGGTTGCGCAGCAAATTGCCTGAATACATGATCCCAGGCGCATATATCAGCCTTGATGCTTTTCCCCTGTCACCCAATGGAAAATTAGATCGACGCGCTTTACCGGCGCCCGGGAGTGTTTTAACTGGGCCCGATGAGGCGGATGCCAGCGTATATGTCCAGCCCGTGGACTTTCTGGAATATCAACTGTCCGAAATCTGGGACGAAATATTTAATTCGCAGCGGCCGATCAGTATCCACAGCAATTTTTTCGATATCGGCGGACACTCTCTGATGGCGGTTAAAATGATTGCGCAGGTAAAGAATATATTCGGCTGCGAAATACCACTGGCAAGTCTTTTCCAGTCACCAACCATTGCGCAGCTGGCCGATGTTATTCGCAATAACCGGTATAAGTCAGAATGGTCATACATTATTCCACTGCAGTCATCTGAAAGCGGAACGCCAATTTTTGTCATACACCTGCTGGATGGAATTATTTTCCAGCTGCACATGCACTTCGCACGACACGTGGGAAAATTCGGGCCGGTGTATGGGATCCAGGCGCGTGGTGTCGATGGGAAGGATGAGCCGCAGAATAACATGAAGGAAATGGCGGCCGCGTATCTCGATGCGATTTTTGAAGTGCAGCCAAACGGGCCGTATAGGATCATAGGTATATGCGACGGAGCGACGGTTGCCTTTGAAATGGCGCAGCAACTGCGTGCGGCAAACAGGGAAGTCGGGCTGCTTGCGCTGGTTGTACCTTCAAACCCACCGCTTCAGGTTAAGCCACCTCGACCGCAGACAATTGATCTGTCCAGAGAATTGAAGAGCCACCCGCCTGAATTAAAAAAAGTGATTGATGCGCACTTTCTTGCGAGGTTTATGTACTACCCGAAAAACTACCCGGGAGATGTTTTATATATTGAAGCTGCCGATGATCCGCCATCGCAGTCCGGGCCGGTTCGCAATGCCTGGCAGAAGCTTGTCGCGGGGAATTTTCAGCTGATCAGTGTGCCGGGTGATCACAATAGTTGTGTTCGTGCCCCTCTGATTGCAACTTTGGCAGGGAAATTTGAAGGGCACCTGTAACAGGCAACAATATGATCGATAATCTCCAGGTGACCTGGCTCGCCTCCTATCCGAAGTCAGGCAATACATGGATGCGGTTCCTTTTGTACAATTATTTTTACGATCAAGTTAATAATAGCCGTGAAGTTGAGATCCGTATCCCCGATATCCACGCGCTTCCTGGCCAACGCATTGACCCGAATGTGCATGGCAGCCATCTGTGCAAAACTCACTTCCTCTGGAACAGGGAACATCCAAATCATGTGCATACGATCAGGGCAATCTATATTTTAAGACACCCAAAGGATGTCCTGCTGAGCAACCTGAATTATTTCAGGCTATTGTCAGAATGCGCTATTGACCCCGAGAAGTTTGCGCGCTCCTTTATCGATTCCATGGGGGCTTCTTATTGGCAGTCCCATAACATAGGATCCCTGGTAGAGAACGTAAGAAGCTGGACGCAAGAGTTCAGCCACCCCTGTGTCGTCGTCCGATATGAAGACTTGCACAAAGAACCTGAAGAAACTCTTGGAAAGGTATTGAGCTTTCTTGGAATCGATCCTGACGAAGACAGGGTTTCTGCAGCAATAAGGGCCTCAACGTTTGACCGCATGCAGTCGTTGGAAGAAAGAGAGAGGGAACAACAAAAACATGGGTTTGTGTTTCAGATTCACCCCGATGTACAGAAGTACGACTCAGCATGTCGATTTATGAATCAGGGTAAGGTCGGGCAGACGCTTGATTCAATACATCCGGAACTGGATGAAATTCTGGAAGAGAGATTTGGTTCATTTCTTCAGCAGTATGGTTATTCGAACCAGTGAATACCCGCAGACTTACTCGTGAACTGCGCCGGAAGTTCAAGCGTGTCGATCGTTTAAAGAAAGAGAGGATGAATTACTTCACTTTACAGCCGGCGAAAAATTGTCGAAGTTTACTGCTGCGATGGGCGCACTCCTTCCGGGCTATCGAAATCGGCCAGGGATTCAGGCCCGTTTTTCAGGGTGTACGTGTATTTAATCGGCACACAGGTCAATGAAACACCGGTCGCCCGAATCATATTCCTGATAGCCATGCTTGTTCCAGTGCAGCCCCAGTTATACCAGGAGTAGGTATCATTTAGAAGAACAATACCGCTACTCATTATGCTTCTTCTTTTACAGGCCGTGCTAAGAAACGCATTGGTTGCAATTAACCTGTATTCAGCAATGAGGGGATCAGCTGCCTGATTAGCGGTTGAAGGTGTTTTTCGTAATTGCGCCAACGCTTAATGGAGTGGCTATACATGGGCTGACGGACCTGGGCATAACTCGCAGTTCGAGTAACCTCATCTGCCTTGTGAAAAGACAAGCAGTCTGGTTCCCATTGCAGGCCGCAAAAATCGACCAGTTTGCGAGTGGTTTCTTCCTGCTTTTCTACCAGCATCTCGTAGTCGATTTCAAGCATGTCCAGATTCAGCACCTGGCGCCAGTGCGTCATTAACTCACTGTAATAATTATAGTGGCAGGCGATATCCTCAAGGTTGTAGGCATAATCCAGTCCGCTGGAGAAATATTGAAAATAATTGGATAAACAGGTGTCAAGTACGTTTCGTCTGCAATGAATGATGCGTGCATCGGGAAACAGTGTCTGAATCAACCCGAGGAACAGAAAGTTGTGTGGTAACTTGTCAGTGACGATTGGCCGGCCTTTCGCGATTAACTCAAGACGTTGCAGATGCTGTTTTGCATGCTGCCTGAGGTTTGCGATACCTGCATCAGCGATCTTTTCCGGGTAACTTATATTGTTGCCTGAACTGTCGCGCAGAGAAACAGATATTTCAGGTATGTATGGCATTTCACCGCCTGCGCCCACTTGCGAATGGCGTGAAAGTATTTTTTCCACCAGGCTGGTACCCGAACGCGGCATGCCTACGATGAACACAAGCGTGGTCATAGTTTGTTCTGTAACAGTCAGACGTTCAAGCGTATCTGCACTAAAGGCTGTTCTCGTCTTGTCCAATCGCGATCTGTCTGCATCAAGACTGTACTGTCTTGCTACATAGCGGTTGCCCATATTGTAGTGATGGAATGCCTCGTCGAACAATTTCGTACGGTCATACAGGTCGCCAGCCGAGAAATGCAACTGCAAGCGTTCACTGTGAGTCAGCGTTGGGCTGGCAAGGAGTTTCTCGAGCTGATCAGCAGCCCGCCTGAAGTCGCCATGAATCTCATGCGTTGATGCGTAGGCGATAGCCAGGGAAACATTGTCAACGGTGGTCTGGACGTGCGGGCCTATTAACGCAAAGGCCCCTTCTTTGTCGCCAAGCTTTATCAGCGCGTTTGCCTCACCGGCAATAGCGTTCAGCATGCCTGGCTCCAGTTTTGATGCTTTACGGTAATTCGCAGCGGCGAGCTCGAATTCACCCAGCGCATTATGAATGGCGCCTCTTAATATATATGCGCCCGAAAAATCCGGTTGTAGCTTGATTGCCTGCCCACAAAGTGTCGCGGCCTGTTGACGTTCACCCTTGTCAAGCAGTACTGTTGCAAGATGGCGTAACGCAGTTACGTTGTCCGGCTGAAGTTGAATGACCTTGCGAAAACCCGAAATAGCGGCATCAAGTTTTTGCAGGCGGTGGTAGCATATCCCCAGATTGCCATGCGCGATAAGGTGGTTCTGGTCGATGCCGGTGATATGCTGGAAACAATTTTCAGCCTCAGAAAAATTGCCCAGACGCATGTAAATCTGACCCAGTTGTAGCCATCCTTCTATAGAGCGGCTGTTGCTTCTAACAGCTTGCTGGAATGCTTTGATCGCAGAACCGGCGTCACCCTGTTGTAACAGTCGATAGCCTTCCCTGATAAATCTTCCGGTTCTGTTTGGAGGCATATTGCTGCACAAACTTCCTGGCACCGCGCTCGCGAAAGGCTATTTTGCGGGCAGTAATTGATTCATGCCAGTCAATTTTACCCGAATTACCTGGATTCTTTACAGTCGGCAGAGATCCGCTGGGGTTCGTTGCTGCGATAGATCTCCCTCTTTCTTCAGACCAAAGCGACTCAGAGTCAGGTTTTTATTTTTGAGGATAGTTCAGAATTCTTGTCATGTATTTCGTTCTAATCTGGACACGCACTCCAGTGCTCGCCGATAATGCAAGTGCTGACTCTGACAAGGATTTAATCTAATGGCCGCTTTCCTGGTCCTGAATGGCCCCAATCTCAACCTGCTCGGTACCCGCGAGCCCGATCACTATGGCGCGGTAACCCTCGATGTCATCAATAAACGGCTGCTGGCACAGATCAACAAGGCAGGCGGACAGCTACTCACCTTCCAGTCCAACGCCGAACCCGAGTTGATCGACCATATCCACGCCGCCCCCCACGAAGACATCGATTTCATCATCTTCAACCCCGCCGGATTCACCCACACCAGTGTGGCCCT
>JAUXDG010000211.1 GCA_030618475.1 Gammaproteobacteria bacterium
GTGATACAGGCGCACCGCCTCCTGGTAATTGACCCATTCCAGCGGCATGCCAGATACATCGGTTCGCAGGACTTGATGGTGCAAGTCGTACACGCTGTACCTCTCAATAGCGGAGTTTATACGTTTATCCCAAATAATCCGTATGTTGTAAACCGTTAGGCTAGCGAATTCACGGCCTTGTCACCTGTCTTGGACATTTCATCGGTGACTGGAATCCGCTATCATGCCGTTTTTTTACGGGTTTCGGTCCCTTTATGGGCCAATTTATCTCTTTTCGCAACAAAAACCATCGGCCGGGGTCATTACCAACCGACCGATACAGCTTCTGGAGTATGTACAGATGCCGATTTGCCTGGGCGTCCCGACAGAAATCGAACACCATGAGCACCGGGTTGCCCTGGTACCCACGGTCGCCGAACGCTTCAAAAAGATGGGTGTGGAGGTTGTGCTGGAAAGCGGCGCAGGCAAGGGCAGTTATTACCCTGACAAAGCTTATGACAGTGCTACCATCGTCAACAGTGCCGGCGAGCTGTACCGGCAATCCGACCTGATTTTGAAAATTCAGCCACCGACTGAAGCCGAAATTGAACAAATGAAGGAAGGTGCAGTTGTAGTCGGGATAATGCTGCCCTATCGCTACCCGGAACGAGTCAAAAAAATGCGTGACCGCGGGATCCTCAGTTTTGCCATGGAACTGGTTCCGCGCATTTCGCGCGCCCAGGGTATGGACGTGCTGTCTTCGCAGGCGTCGATCGCCGGTTACAAAGCGGTATTAATAGCCGCCAACCGTTTCGGCGGTTTCTTCCCCATGCTGACCACCGCAGCCGGCACTATCCGTCCGGCAAAAGTGCTGGTCATCGGCGCCGGTGTCGCCGGCCTGCAGGCCATCGCCACCGCCAAGCGCCTGGGCGCCATGGTGGAAGGCTATGATGTGCGCAGCGCCACCAGAGAGCAGGTGGAATCACTGGGCGCGAAATTCGTCGATACCGGTGTTTCCGCCGAAGGCAGCGGTGGCTATGCGCGTGAATTGACCGATGAAGAAAAACAGCTGCAGCAGGACGTTCTGAACAAACACATCGCAGCAGCAGATGTGGTGATCACCACAGCGGCCATTCCGGGCAGGCCATCACCGAAAATCATCCGCAAGGACGTAGTCGAGCAAATGAAACCGGGCGCCGTCATCATCGACCTGGCGGCCGAAGGGGGTGGCAACTGCGAAGTCACCGAACCTGGCGAACAGGTTATATTGAACGATGTGCTTGTCTACGGTCCACTCAACGTACCCGGCGAGCTGCCGGTACACGCCTCGGAAATGTACTCCAGGAATCTGCTCAACTTCCTCACGCCGATGATCAAGGACGGTGAATTCGAACCTGACTGGGAAGATGAGGTCATCGCCGGCAGCACCCTGACCCGTGATGGCGAAATCAAGCACGCTTCGACACGCGAACAAATCGAAGGATAAATCTGGACACAGCAATCATGATCGAAGGTTTTACCGCATTATATATTTTTATGCTGGCCGGTTTCACCGGGTACGAGGTCATCTCCCGGGTACCGGTCATCTTGCACACCCCGCTGATGTCGGGCTCAAACTTTGTGCACGGCATTGTACTGGTGGGTGCCATGGTGGCCCTGGGGCACGCAGAAACGGATATGGAAATACTGATTGGTTTTATCGGTGTGTTGCTGGGTGCAGGTAACGCAGTCGGCGGTTATGTGGTCACGGAACGCATGCTGGAAATGTTCAAGAGCAGCAAGGAGGCCAAATAGATGGGCCTCGCAATCGATGTCAGTTACTTCCTCGCCGCCGCACTGTTTATCCTCGGCCTGAAACGCATGAGTTCGCCGGTAACGGCGCGCGGTGGTATCGTCTGGGCCGGTGCCGGCATGGTGGTCGCTACCCTGATCACCTTCCTGACCCCGGACATGCACAACTATGGCTGGATGACACTGGCAATCGCCATTGGCGGTGGTCTGGCCTGGTACTCGGGCAAGAAGGTCTCCATGACTGATATGCCGCAGATGATCGCTATCTACAACGGCATGGGGGGCGGTGCGGCGGCGGCCATCGCTGCAGTTGAACTGATGGGCGGTGAGTTTCACTCATCGACCTTCCAGATACTCGCTGTCATCGGCGCGCTGATCGGTTCGGTCGCCTTTTCCGGTTCCATGATTGCTTTTGCCAAGCTGCAGGGCCTGATAAAACGATCACTGGTTTTTCCCGGGCAACAACTGTTCAATCTGCTGGTATTTGGCGGCGCGCTGATGTTCGGCTTCATGTTGATGGGCGCTGACCAACCGGGCAGTTTCAGCATACTGATATTCTTCGGCCTGGCATTACTGTTCGGCATCCTGATGACCCTGCCCATCGGTGGCGCCGATATGCCGGTCGTCATTTCCCTGTACAACGCCCTGACCGGGCTGGCAGTTGCCTTTGAGGGCTTCGTGCTTAGCAACGCTGCCATGATCATCGCCGGTACGGTGGTCGGTTCTGCCGGTACCCTGCTGACCCAGTTGATGGCCAGGGCCATGAACCGCTCGCTGTCCAATGTGCTGTTCTCCGGTTTTGGTTCCGGGGTGGCAGCGGGCAGCGCTGAGCAGGGCAGCGAAGGCATTATGAAGGAAATCGATGCCACCGATGCCGCCGTCATGATGGCATACGCCGATAAGGTCATTATCATTCCGGGTTACGGTATGGCCGTTGCCCAGGCCCAGCACAAGGTCTGGGAATTCGCCCGCTTTCTGGAAGAGCGTGGCGTCACGGTTAAATTCGCCATTCACCCGGTAGCCGGCCGTATGCCGGGACACATGAACGTACTGCTGGCCGAAGCGGGTGTTCCCTACGACAAGATCTACGATCTGGATGAGATCAACAACGAATTTCCGCAGGCGGATGTCGCCCTGGTGATTGGCGCCAACGACGTTGTCAACCCGGTGGCGCGCAGCAACCCGGACAGCCCTATCTATGGCATGCCCATCCTCGATGCCGACAAGGCCAGGAACGTCATCTGTGTCAAACGCGGCAAGGGTAAAGGCTTCTCGGGCGTCGAGAACGCACTGTTCTTTCTGGACAATACCCGCATGCTGTACGGTGACGGCCAGGACGTCGCCGGCAAACTCATTGCCGAGCTCAAACAGCTCTGAAACAATCCAGCGCTAACAGTCCGCTGATCCTTGAAGTTGCGGTCCCCTCACCGCTGTTCCGCAGTTTTGACTACCGAGCACCGGAACCGATCCACACCGGGCAGGCTGTACCCGGTGTGCGTGTACTTGTCCCGTTCGGGCGCCGACAGCTTGTGGGTATTCTGCTGGCAAGCAAACAGCACACGGATGTTGCAGCGGAAAAACTGAAAAGTGCGCTGCAGATTCTCGACACTGAACCCGTGTTTACAGGCGACCTGTTGCAACTGCTGAACTGGGCTGCAGTCTACTACCACCACCCCATTGGAGAGACACTCGCCACGGCGTTGCCCGTTCTGCTGCGCAAGCCCGGCAAGACACCCGACATGCTTGTCAAGGTCTGGCGACTGACCGATGCCGGTCATCAACAGCTGGACCTGGGTCTGAGCCGTGCACCGCGCCAGCTATGTGTATTGAACGAACTCAAAGCACATCCACAGGGCCTGGCGCGCGAAACACTTTCAGTACCGCTTGCTGTGCTGAAAAATCTTCAACAGAAAGGCTGGATCGCCTGCCTTGATGCCGCTCATGAGCGGGCGCAGGATATCCTCAATTCATCGCAGGCGGCGCATTCACTGACCGAAGCGCAGGAAAAAGCCGTCAAGGCCGTGCAGACAGCGTTTGACAGCTTCAGCACTTTCTTACTGGAGGGCGTCACCGGCAGTGGCAAAACCGAGGTCTATCTGCAACTGATCGAGCCACTGCTGCAAAACAATCGGCAGGTACTGGTGCTGGTGCCGGAAATCGGCCTCACCCCACAGCTGATCGACCGCTTCCGGCAACGCTTTACCGTCGATGTCGCGGTGTTGCACTCCGGATTGAACGACAGCCAGCGGCTGCGCGCCCGGCAACAGGCGGCCGGCGGCACAGCCAGACTGATTCTGGGAACCCGCTCGGCGATTTTCACACCGCTGAAAAATCCGGGCCTGATCATTGTCGATGAAGAACACGACAGCTCTTTCAAACAACAGGAGGGGTTACGCTATTCGGCTCGCGATCTGGCGGTGTGGCGCGCCCGTCAGCTGAATATCCCGGTTATCCTGGGTTCCGCCACACCGTCGCTGGAAAGCCTGTATAACGTGCGACAGGGGCGCTATCAGCTGCTGCTGCTTCCCGAACGCGCCGGTCAGGCACTGGCGCCGAAAATGCGCCTGCTCGATCTTCGCGGTCAGTCAATGCGTGAGCTGCTCAGCGCAACGTTGCTGGATGCCATGGACGCGCACCTGAAACATGGTGGGCAGATTCTGCTGTTCCTGAACCGGCGTGGTTTTGCACCGGTGCTGTTATGCCATGCCTGTGGTTGGGTCTCCGAATGCCGGCGCTGTGATGCCCGCATGACTCTGCACCAGCGCAGCGGTGAGCTGCGCTGCCATCACTGTGGCAGTCGGCGCCGCGTGGATGCCTTTTGTCCCTCCTGCGGCAGCAGCGAATTACTCGGTATCGGCGAAGGCACCGAGCGTGTCGAACAGGCGCTGCTGGAGCGCTTTCCCAACCACCCGGTGCTGCGCATCGATCGTGACACCACGCGACGCAAGGGCCAGCTGGAAGGTGCGCTGTCCGATGCCCAGTCCGGCAAGGCGCGTATTCTGCTCGGCACCCAGATGCTCGCCAAAGGCCACCATTTCCCCGGCGTCACCCTGGCAGCCATACTGGATGCCGACCAGGGTCTGTTCAGTAGCGATTTCCGCGCCAGCGAACGCATGGCTCAGCTGATCATTCAGGTTGCCGGGCGCGCCGGGCGCGCCGATAAGCCCGGCGAAGTCATCATTCAGACCCACCACCCGGACCACCCGCTGTTACGCCAGCTGGTCGAACAGGGTTATCCGGCCTTTGCCGAAGCGGCGCTGCGGG
This sequence comes from Gammaproteobacteria bacterium, assembly GCA_030618475.1. Taxonomy (GTDB): domain Bacteria; phylum Pseudomonadota; class Gammaproteobacteria; order DSM-19610; family DSM-19610; genus Thiogranum. Next base: position 5,035 of record JAUXDG010000211.1, read on the forward strand.
AAAGGCAGGACACGCTGCTGCCACCCTATGCCAGCATGGCACTGTTGCGCGCTGAAGCAACAGACGCCGAGCACCCGCGGGTATTCCTCGAGACGGCACGTGAGCTGGCCGAACCCCGGGTAAGCGATA
>JAUXDG010000192.1 GCA_030618475.1 Gammaproteobacteria bacterium
GACGCGGCCGTCGAGCGTACAGGGATGTATTTACAAGGTGAATTGTGTAGCAAGAGAGGGTCCTCCAGAGGAGCCTCTCGGAATGTCCCATTCCTCACCTTCTGCCCTGGGGTACAGCGTGTCCCTCAAGCTGATGTCGGCGAACTGTCGCGCTCGTAATCGCGTTTGGCGACTTGGCGGTTACAGGCTTGCCTCGTAACCCGCTTCCTTGATCGCGGCAATCAACGCATCCGTCGAGGCATGGCCTCTAAGCGTCGCGCCGCCCGGTTCCAGTGTCACCTGGATTACTTCGTCGACACCCTCGACCGCAGTCAGTGCTTTTTCAACAGCGGCCACACAGTGCATGCAGGTCATGCCGTTGACGGTAAGCTGAATCGTATCACTCATGATTTACTCCACAGGTTTGAAAAGTCGCAGACGGTTGGCATTGCTGACCACGGTAACAGAAGACAGGGCCATGGCCACACTCGCAAATACCGGGCTCAACAGCCAGCCGCTCAAGGGATAGAACAGGCCGGCAGCCAGCGGGATGCCGGTGGTATTATAGATAAAGGCGCCGAACAGGTTCTGCCTGATGTTGCGCAGTGTCACTTTCGACAGCGATATGGCGGTGGCTACGCTGGCCAGTGAATTGCTGGCCAGGGTGACATCGGCGCTTTCTATTGCGACATCGGTGCCGCTGCCGATGGCAAACCCCACCTGGGCCTGTGCCAGGGCGGGTGCGTCATTGATGCCGTCACCCACCATGCCCACGGTAAACCCCTGTTGCTGCAGTTCCCTGATAACATCCGCTTTGTGTTCGGGTAATACGCGGCTGTGTACAGGCTTGATATTCAGTTCCTGTGCCACAGCCTGCGCGGTCTGCGCATGATCACCCGTGCACATCACCACCTCGATGCCCTGAGCGCGAAGTTTTCTGAGCGCCGCCGGGGTATCTTTCCTGACCGGGTCACGCAGCCCGAGTACCGCGAGAGCCTGAGTCTGGTCGGCAAGCCATACCGGTGTCATCGCTTGCTGTGCCATACGCCGGGCATGTTCCTGGAGGGCGCTGTCTATACCGACATGATGGGATTCGATCCATTCCTGGCGGCCGATGTAGAGCATCCTGTTTTCAACGGATCCACGTACACCCTGACCGGCCTCGGCGTGGAAAGATTGCACGGGGATGATTTGCAACGCCCGCTCGGTCGCCGATGCCACAATGGCCTGTGCCAGGGGGTGTTCAGAGGCGTGTTCCAGGCTGGCTGCCCACTGCAAAACATGGTCTTCATTAACTGATTCAATACAATGAAACTCGGTAATGCGCGGCTGTCCCTCAGTCAGGGTGCCGGTTTTATCGACAACCAGATGGCTGATGCCCGCCGCCGACTGCAGCGCGTCACCGTTGCGGATCAGGATACCCAGCTGCGCCGCGCGTCCCATACCCACCATAATGGCGATCGGTGTCGCCAGTCCCAGCGCGCAAGGGCAGGCAATGACCAGTACAGCGATGGCTGTGGTCAAGGCAAATGGCAGTTGCGGCTCGGGGCCAAAATAGAGCCAGCTTAAAAAGGTCAGGGTGGCGATCAGCAGAACAACGGGCACAAAGACAGCAGCGATTTGATCGACCAGTTTGCCGATCGGTGGTTTGCTCATCTGTGCCTGTTTAACAGACTCAATGATGCTGGCCAGTGTGGTAGCGTCACCGACACGATCAACACGAACCCTGAGCAGGCCGGACCGGTTAAGGGTGCCGCCGGTGACGCTATCATGGGTGTATCTGGCAACCGGCAGCGATTCGCCGGTGATCATGGACTCGTCCACACTGGATGTTCCGTCGATGACGGTTCCATCGGTGGCAATCGTTTCACCCGGACGCACCATGAACACATCACCCGCCTGCAACAGCGATACCGGTATCTCGACCTCTTCCTGGTGGCGCAGAATACGTGCGGTTTTCGGAGCCAGTTCTATGAGTGCGCCTATGGCTTTACCGGTACGTGCTTTGGCGCGGATTTCCAGGGCATGCCCGAACTGCAGGAAGGCCAGGATAAGTACCGACGTTTCCAGGTAGACATGCCGTTGGGCCTCAGGGATAAAATCGGGGGCCAGTATTAAAAGCACAGAAGAAAACCAGGCGGCAGCGGTACCAACCGCAACCAGGGTGTCCATATTGGCGTTCCCATGGCGTGCCTGTTTCCAGGCGCCGGTATAATAGCTGTGGCCGCTGTAGGCCATGGTAAACAGGCACAGCAGGGCAATGCCAAGCCAGAATCCCCGGCCGTGCAGGTCCGTCAGTGACGAGACACTGTCAATAACCGGCAGTACGCCCAGATTCATGGCGAGCATCAATCCAAAGCCCACGCCGGCAGCAAGCGTGGCACGCCGAATGGACTGGCGAATATGATGCCGTGCCTGCTGCTCCTGAACACGATAGGGATCTTCCGTGTCCTCGACAATACGCGCCCTAAGGCCGGTATCCTTCAGTGCCAACAGAGCGTCAGCAGGATGAGCCGATAGGCTTATCTGGCAGTGCTGAGGATCACTCCAGCGAATTTGATCTTCCGGGCTGAATCTTTTCAGGGTGTCGCTTGCCCGTTGTTGTTCGGCGTCCTCTAACGGTGATTCGAAAACCAGTAGAATGTTATTAGTGGTCTGTCGTATTGTCAGGTGAGACGGATAACCCTGATCGGTGACAGCGTCAACGACGCGTTCGGGATCGCCGCCGACGACATAGGCCGCAGCTTCCACCAGATTCACCGAAGCGTCGGTCACGCCATCGACGGCAAGAATAGCCTTTTCGACCCGCGCCACACAGCTTGCACAGCTCATGTCCTCAACAGCCAGTTTATAGCCGTCGGGGCGTTTAGTGGATGAAGACGTTTCTTTTTGAACAGGCACTAGTCCGTATTTCTCACCACGAAGGGCACGAAGGTCACAAAGGAACTGATGTCAAAGGCGCTTCCACAGTGACCCTGAGCGCGCAGGACCACATGCCGTGTCCGCTGACATTCTCGCAGCGAACGTCTAAGCGGTTATGCCTTCGTGACCTTTGTGCCCTTGGTGGTTAAGCTTGTGAAAAATCCAGACTAGCGCATAAACGCGCGTCGAATCCAGTGGTCCATGCTGAAATAACGTCCGGCACCGATGAAAAACAGGACCAGCAACATGATGAAATAGGTGGCCGCAAATTCGATGCCGTTATTGAGCATGACGAAGTTGCCGTTTTCGGTCAGCCAGTCGTAGTTACCGTGCTGCTGCAGGATTTCCTTACCCTGGTTGAGGCGTTCAATGGCGCCTTCCGTACGTGGGGTCGCGAACAGTCCGCTGCCTTCGGCAATCGCCAGCCAGCCATTTTGCAGGTGCACGGTGACCGCTGCGACCACCATGGTGGCCATCAGTGGGATTGATATCCAGCGTACCGCAAAACCGATCAGCAACAGTACCGCACCACCGACCTCGGTGAGTGTCGCTGCCCAGGCCATGAATTCCGGGAAGGGCAGTCCGAGTCCCCAGTCCGGATTTCCGAACCAGTCTATGATGCTGTCCATGTCAGCCAGTTTCTTGTTTCCGGCCATCCAGAATATGGGGACGAGGTACAGGCGTAATGCCAGCGGGGCCAGAAAATCCAGGCTTCGTGTCATGTCGAGCAGTCGCTGCAGTAGGACCAGGGGGTACATTAGGCTGTCTCCTTTGTTGTCTGTGTACCTTGATGTGAGGTTATCATGCCGAGCACAATCCCGCGCTGCTGCCACTCCTGCAGAATCTGTCGCCCGCCATCAATGACAACGTCAGGGTTCGGGTGCTGGAGTTCAGCAGCGATCTGTTCCAGAGCCTGGCGCCCGCTGAGTTTTGTATCCTCCTGGAGCAGCGCAAGAAGACGGGCGCTGACGGGGTTCAATTCGATAAATCCAACCTCATCGTCAGGGGCGCGATAAACCAGCAGATAAGTTGTCTGCTCAGCGGGTGTCGCCGGTATGAATTCCGGGCTGATTTTGTGCACCGGGTAGCGGTAGGACAATGGCCAGGCGAGTGTTGAGACAACGGGGATCGCGTCCAGTAAATCACCCCCTGGGGCTGTAAAATCAGTCTCCCGACCACGATTTTCTGCATCATCGGCTTCCGCAACCGACAACGCCAGCTCCACCCATTCATAATGCGCAAGTTCACGCAGGAACGGCAGATCGTCTGCACGATCACTTCGCTCCTGTTGCAGATAATTGAGAAACTCGCGGGGGATTTCCAGGAACAGCGGCGAATGGCACTGGTGTCTGGCATAGAAATCACGCGCCATGGCGTGCCAGCTATGGTCATCCATCAGCGTGCGCAATACCGGGAAGCTGTTGGACAGAAACCCTTCTATATTGTTGTAGAACAGTTCCCGGTAGATCCCCATGCGGCGATCTTCGATATTGTCCGGTGCCCGCTTGTGTTCAGGGTCACGAATATGCGCGGCAAATTCATACTGCCGTTGCATGAAACCGGCTTTAGCCGTGTCCGGCACGGCGGGAATCCTTCTGTTGATAGCACTTGTTTTGCAAGCACACGATTCGGTCGACTTCGCTCAACAGCTCCGGCAGGGGCGGGATATTGAAGTCGCGTTCGAGCAGGGTGGGAACAACGCCACACTGTGTGTAGGCCTTGTCCAGCAGGCCCCAGACCGGGGCGATAATATCGGCACCGTGGGTATCCACAATCAGGTCTTCAGCCTCGTTACGATGCCCGGCGACATGGAAATACATCACCCGTTCAGCGGGTAATGCCGTTAAGAATTCATCAGCATCGTAGTGATGGTTAATGCTGTTGACGTAGATATTGTTTACGTCGAGCAGCAGGTCGCAGTCAGCTTCTGTCAGGACTGCGTTGATAAAGTCGATTTCCTCCATTTCCTTGCCAGGCGCTGCGTAATAGGACACGTTTTCCATGGCAATACGCCGCTCGAGGATCTCCTGGGTGCGGCGTATCCGCGCCGCGACATAGTGTACGGCCTCTTCGGTAAAGGGAATCGGCATCAGGTCATACAGATGACCGTCGTCACTGCAATAGCTCAGGTGTTCGGAATAGCCCTTGATCTGGTGCTGGTCCAGAAACTGTTTCAGGCGCTGCAGAAAGGTTTCATCCAGCGGGCTGGGGCTGCCAATGGACAAGGACAGTCCGTGGCACACAAATGGATAGCGTTCGGTAAATGCACGGAACCGTTTGCCATACCGGCCGCCCACCCCGATCCAGTTTTCCGGCGCGACTTCATAGAAGCCGACCTGTTCGGGAGGCTGGTCCGCGAGCGGACCCATCAGGGTCCGCCGCAGTCCGAGTCCGGCTCCATGAACAGGATAACATGACTCCTTCATGGCTGAAGCGGTTTACTTGCCGCCGCACTTTCCTTCTTTTTTCATTTTTCCTTCGCCGCATTTGCCTTCGCCGCATTTGCCTTCAGCTGCTTTCGCCTTGCCTTCGCCGCACTTGCCTTCGCCGCATTTTCCTTCGGCTTTTTCGGCCACCATGTAGCCGCTGGAAAGTTCGGTCATGCTGAACGGGTTTTCAGCGGCGTTGACAATCGTGGTGCCAGCCAGGGAGGTGACAAATGTAGCACCAAGGGCAATAGCGAGAGGTTTGATAACAGTTTTAGTGGACATTGGATACGCCTCCTTAAGGCTTTAGTAACAACTAGGGTACCTGGTACCGTTGTAAAACCGGCATTCAAGCCATCATTCTTTATGAATGACAGCCTCTACGACC
>JAUXDG010000236.1 GCA_030618475.1 Gammaproteobacteria bacterium
CGGGCGCAGGTGGCCTGGGTGTTGGGAGCGAGCGGGGCGCAGGGGTGAAGATCTTCGTCTGCGCATCCGTACCGGCAAGCTGGATCTGGAACATGTCGCGATCGGCGACAGCATTGCCACCAGCGGTGTGTATCTGACGGTGGTAGAATTGCCGGGTGACGGTTTTCGGGCCGATGTATCGGGGGAGACCCTGGCCTGTACCGGTATTGGCAATCTGAATGTCGGTGATCGGGTCAACCTGGAAAAAGCACTGACGCTGTCTACGCCGCTCGGTGGTCATCTGGTCAGCGGTCATGTGGATGGTGTTGCAGAAGTCGTGTCGCGTCAGGATGATGGCCGTTCCGTACGTTTCCGGATGCGGGCGCCGGACAAGCTGGCGCTCTATATTGCGGCCAAGGGTTCCGTGTGTGTGGACGGTATCAGTCTCACGGTTAATGGCGTTGAAGGCGCAGAATTCGAATTAAACATTGTGCCACACACGCTGGTGGAGACGACCATGGATGAATTCCGGCCGGGGCGCACCTTCAATCTGGAAGTGGATATCATTGCCCGTTACCTGGAGCGCTTGCTGCTTGGCGACAAGGCGGCTGAGATCGCCACCCCGGGTGTCAGTAAGGAATTGTTACAGCGTTGCGGATTTATCGGCGGCACGGATTGAGTCAGGCATGAAATTAAACAGTATTGAAGAAATCATTGAGGATATCCAGGATGGCAAAATGGTGGTCATCATGGACGACGAGGACCGCGAGAACGAAGGTGACCTGATTATGGCGGCCTCCAAGGTGCGCCCGGAAGATATCAATTTTATGGCCACCCATGGCCGTGGTTTGATTTGCCTGACCTTGACGCGCGAACGTTGCCGGCAGCTGTCCCTGCCGCTGATGGTTAATGATAACCAGGATCAGCATACGACTAACTTTACTGCGTCAATTGAAGCCGCAGAGGGTGTGACCACAGGTATCTCAGCCTATGATCGCGCCCACACGGTGCGCACGGCGGTACAGCCCGACGCAAGGCCGCAGGATCTCGTTCAGCCCGGTCATGTTTTCCCGCTGATGGCGCAGCCGGGGGGGGTATTGACGCGTGCCGGACATACCGAAGCCGGTTGCGATCTGGCGCGCTTGGCGGGGCTGGAACCGGCCTCGGTTATTGTTGAAATTCTTAACGAAGACGGCACTATGGCGCGTCGACCGGATCTGGAAAGGTTCGCGCAACAACACGACCTTAAAGTCGGCACTATTGCCGAATTGATTCACTACCGGATCGCCAATGAGAAAAGTGTCGAACGTGTCGCCGAGTGTGAAATGCCGACAGAGTACGGTAATTTTCGCCTGGTAGCCTACCAGGATATTGTCAATAAAAGTCTGCATCTGGCACTGCTGATGGGCGAAGTGAGCCCCGAAGATCCAACCCTGGTGCGTGTACATGTGCGAAACGCACTGGGCGATCTGTTTGGTGCGCAAATGGAGGATACCGGCTGGCCATTGCGTGATGCCATGCGGCGGGTCGCTGAAAACGGTCAGGGTGTCGTCGTCGTACTCGGGCAGCACGAGTCACCGAAAGATCTGGTGCACCGTATTCAGAATTACAGAGAACACGATAAAAGTGGAAAGCCGGTTACCCGCGAGGAACGGCACGAGTTGCGTACGCACGGTATTGGCGCCCAGATTCTCACGGATCTGGGGGTGCGGCGTATGCGTGTGCTGAGTGCTCCCATGGTGGTACATGGCTTGTCCGGCTTCGGCCTGGAAGTGGTCGAGTATGTCGATGGCAGTCAGAAGTAACGGGCTGCCTCGCAGCGATCGGTTTGTGTAACTGGATTTTGGAGACTTTGTCATGAACGGCATACAGGTAATTGAAGGCCAGCTGACCATTCGCGGTGCACGTATTGCACTGCTGGTAGCCCGGTTTAACAGTTTTATTGTTGAAAGCTTGCTGAGTGGGGCTGTCGACACCCTGAAACGTCACGGTGCAGAAGACCGTGAGTTGCAGATTATCCGTGTGCCGGGGGCCTATGAAATGCCGTTAACGGCAAAACGGCTGGCCGCCACTCAAGGCTATGACGCCATTATAGCTTTAGCTGCGGTTATACGTGGCGGAACACCACACTTCGAGTATGTGGCGGGGGAGTGTACCAAGGGGCTCTCGCAAGTGTCTTTGCAGCATGATATCCCGATTGCCTTCGGTGTGTTGACGGTGGATAGCATTGAACAGGCCATTGAGCGTGCCGGCACCAAAGCCGGAAACAAGGGTGCGGAAGCGGCACTGTCGGCGATTGAAATGATTAACGTGCTGCGTGAAATCGGCTCCTAGGTGTTCGCACCGTGAATGGTTCAAGGACACCTCAGGCTGCACTCCGTACCCGTGCACGACGCCTGGCCATGCAGGCACTGTATCAGTGGGACCTGTCGGGTAGCACGTTGTCCGAGATCGAAGTGCAGTTTCTGGAAGACGAAGATTTTACCAAGGCCGATAAAGACTACTTTCACGAGCTTCTCCACGAAGTGCCTGCCCGCTTGGATGAAGTGGAGCAGGCGTTTACGTCTTACCTGGACCGGCCTCTGGGCGAGATCGACCCGGTGGAACGTGCGGTGCTGCGCATGGCAAGCTACGAATTGATGGCGCGTATCGATGTTCCCTACAAAGTCATTATCAACGAATCTGTTAATCTCACCAAGAAGTTCGGTGCAGAGCAGGCGTATAAATATATTAACGCTGTGCTCGATCAAACCGCCCGCACGCTTCGTGCGGTGGAACACCCGCAGGGCCGCAGCGGCACTGGTTTGTTGAAAAAATAGTGTTAGGGCCGCCCTCGACCGGCTACTGTTACAGGAATAGCACTAACGATATTGTCAGGAGCGGTCTGTATGAAAATCTGGGTTGATGCTGACGCCTGTCCCAATGTGATAAAGGACATCCTGTTCCGCGCTGCACAGAGAGTGCGGATTTCAACGATACTGGTGGCTAATCAACTGATCAAGACACCACCCTCACGCTACATCAGCAAGGTCCAGGTGCGCGCCGGATTCGATGAGGCAGACAAGTATATCGCCGAAGCCATCGAACAGGGTGACCTTGTCATTACTGCCGATATCCCGCTCGCTTCCCAGGTTATCGACAAAGGTGGCCATGCTCTGAATCCCAGGGGTGAGTTGTACAGCCGGGATAATATCCGGCAGCGCCTTAGCCTGCGAAACTTCATGGAGGAGCTGCGTAGCAGCGGTGTGAATACCGGTGGTCCTCCATCACTCAGTCAAAGCGACCGGCAGGCATTTGCCAATGAGCTCGACCGCTTTTTGACCCGCTCGCTTAAGGTGGAGCTTGAATAGTCGGCGTATGCGAGGCCTCCTGACCACAAACATCACGCCGAAGGGCGGTACTCCTACAAGTGAGCCATGGCCTGTTAACAGATCCTAAAGGGCGATAGATGCCGATTTCTGAGTTTGAGATCATCGAGCGATATTTCAGGCAAGTCAGGCCGCTTCGCGATGACGTCGTGTTGGGTATAGGCGATGACGCGGCTTTGTTGCAGGTGCCTGCCGGTTACCAGTTGGTCGTGGCCGTGGATACGCTCGTCGCCGGCCGTCACTTCCCGCAACACATCGATGCCTTTGATATCGGTTACAAGTCACTGGCGGTGAATCTCAGTGATCTTGCAGCGATGGGCGCCAGCCCTGCCTGGGCTACACTTTCCCTGACCCTGCCGCAAGTCGACGAGCCGTGGTTAAAGGCATTCGCGGAAGGTTTCTTTCAACTGGCAACACAATATCGGGTCGATCTGGTGGGCGGCGATACCACGCGTGGTCCGTTATCGATTACTGTACAGCTTAGCGGGCTGGCAGAAACGGGAAAGGCATTGCGGCGCGATAGTGCCTGTCCGGGCCAGAATCTGTTTGTCACCGGCACACCCGGTGATGCAGCCTATGCATTGAAACAGCTCAAGGCGGGCGGCAGGGCGGATCCGGAATTGCTCAGGCGTTTGAATCGGCCTGAACCCAGAGTTGAATTCGGTTTGGCGCTGGCCGACACCGGTGCAGCGGCTATTGATATTTCCGACGGTCTGTTGGCGGATCTTGGCCATATTGTTAACGCCAGTCACTGTGGTGCAACACTGTGGGTTGATCGATTACCCCGTTCCCGGGCGCTGCAAGCCAGGCAGTTTGAGGACGTGCTCACTTGCCAGTTACAGGGCGGAGATGACTATGAGCTGTGTTTTGCAGTGGATGCAGATAAAGCGGC
>JAUXDG010000219.1 GCA_030618475.1 Gammaproteobacteria bacterium
GGTGCCCTGGGGTACCAGCGCAGTAGATTGTCCCTAAGTCCGACAGGCTCCTAGGCGAGGCGGTCAGCTTTCTGCTATTCGGGTGGTTGTTAAGATTATTTTCGTAAATTAAATGCCAATGGCTGAAAACACTTCCAGGGAAATGACGGTCCTGTTTGCCGATGTCGCGGGCAGTGTAGAGTTGTACTCAGCGCTGGGCGACGTTCAGGCGCATGAGCGTATTGTGCCTTACCTGAAATCCATGTCCGCCTGTATTGAACGCCATCAGGGCCGCGTGGTTGAAACGATCGGCGATGAAATCATGTGTGCGTTCACCGATCCGGACTGCGCCCTGAGCGCGGCCTGTGAAATCCAGGAAAGTCTGCAAAGAGATCGGAAGTGGGGTTTGGACGTGAGAGTCGGACTCCACAGCGGCGTCACCAGTGTGGCTGATGGCCATCCCTTCGGGGACACGGTGAATGTCGCTGCGCGTGTGGTTGCGCTGGCCAAGGCCGGTCAGATAATGTTAACGGATCAAGTCTATCGCAGCTTGTCGGCGGCCGGCAAATTGCGCACTCGCTTTTTCAGGGACGTCTTTATCAAGGGCAAACGCACGCCTTTTGCCATCCATCAGGCGCTCTGGGATCTGGATGACCACACGCTGATGGTCGAGTGCAACGTTGCCAAACCTGTCGAGCGTCGTCACACGGTTAACCGTTTGTCGCTGCGTTACAGAGAGGAAAAGACCATGCTCGCGGAAGGATCAGAGCTATTGCTTGGGCGTGGGGAACAATGCGAGCTTAGAATAAACTCGGAAACGGCCTCAAGGATTCATGCAATATTGAAATGCGACGGAGGCAGGCTGATCCTCACCGACAGAAGCACCAATGGGACATTTATAAAAACCATGTCGGGGAAACGGTCCTCAGATAATCTGGAGCTGTTTCTTCATCATGATGAGTGGACCACAAGCTGCAGTGGTGTGCTCAGTCTGGGGCAACCTGTTTCCAGTCAGAATCCGGATCTGGTCCATTTCAGCTTTTTCTGATGATTACACCGGCCTTTATGTGATGCCTGGCAAAAAGCCCCTTACCATGGATAGTACTATCGTCTACGTAGACTAAAGATGCATTCATACTCATGTTGTTTGATTCCAGTATGGGCCACGACTAGCGAAGTCTTGCCAGGCCACAGCGAACTGGTTCAGGTGAGCGCGAACGTTGGCGGCTGTCCAGCCACGCACCAGGTCCGTGGCGGCCGTTTCGCCTTGTGTCGGGATCTGCGCAATGAGGTGCTCAACCATCCGGCCGTCGTTGAGCACGCCGAGAACATCCTGGATGGTGGCCAGGCTTGAAATGTAGGCTTGGCAGCTTTTGTTGCCAAACAGGTCGGCAAAAAACTCCGCGGCATAACGCAGGCGCTTGCAGCGTATGCGCAGTTGGTGGCGTTGCACCGCATCGAGCGTTTCGAAACGCCGGCCTTGCCGGATCACCTTTTTGTGATAGCGATCCAGGACCTCTCGGGCAAAACGCCGCGCGCGCTGATCCAGGGCATCGATCTGCACCCGGCTGATCAACTTGCGCCAGGCACGCTGTTCGATCCACAGGCTCAGGTCCAACAGCAGCACGGCATAATCGCGGGATTGAATGGCGCTGGCCGCTGCCTGATAGACCGTCTCGCGCTGATCCCGCGCTGCCTGCGCCAGTGCCTGCAGCGACTGATGGCGCGGGAACTCCTGCCCGAGCGGCTGCAGGGTTTCCTCGATGAAGACGTCCCAGTCCCGTGCCGGGCCCAGCGCGTCGGTCACACGCCGGATGTCGTTGCCTATATCCACGCTGACCGCCTTCGGGATCAGCGGCCGGTAAAGTTGCAGACAGGATCGCATGCGCCGGGTAGCGACCCGCATCTGGTGTACGCCCTCGATGTCCCGGGGCTTAGCCAGCACCAGCGGTTCATTAGCCTGTAACCGGAACATGCCCTGTCGGAGGATGGCGATGAAGGCGTGTTCAGCGCTGGCCTTTTTGTGCAGTCCCAATGGGCCCGGCTTGGTGGCAGCAGATGGCGGCGTGTACGCACCCAGCCGGTAGCCCCGCTCCGCTTTCGATGCATTAAGCAGTCTCACCGGCAGGGTTTGCGCCAGTGCACGACCTGTTTTCAACAGATCTTCGGGTTTCCCCTCAATCAGTTCCAGTTCCACTTCACTGATCGCTTCAGTGTGTTCTCCGGCCTGAATCTGCCCCAGATCGAGAGCCATTTCGATGCGGACACCGTGCGGATATTCCAGATCCCAGGTGGTGCGCTGGAAGTCGGTTCTGAATACCGGCATGAGCGCTTCCCGTAAGCCGGGTTTCTTGAACATTTTTTTGAGTTGCGGCTGGTCGAAACGATCCAGCTCCAGGGATTCCCCGGCGACGGGTGTTTCCCATTCCCTGCGCTGGTGCAAACCGGCAGAAGCGCTGCCACTGGTTTTGACCGTCTGCAGCCAGCGATCGCCGTCCCGACGCAGGCGCAATGCAACATCTCGCCCACTTAACAACAGCTTGGCTGTATCGAAATAAATATTGTCCAGCTGCCGTTTTCGAGCCGTTCCCACAGCATGGGCCCTGATCTCGGGCTGGGCTTGCAGCTGTTCGGCTGTGACGCCCTCAAGCGCCAGTTTTAATTCAGTTTCTGTTGGCACGTTGATCCCAAATGTGTGAGGCCCTAACCCGCGTATACACGCTTCTCAGCATCCTGATGTCCGTCAGGATTGGTGGCTCCAGTTTCAGGTCAGGGACAGCAGTGCGTGCGCCAGCCGCTCCGGGTCATAATATGGTGCACTTCGCTTTGTGACGAGCCTGCTGTCGATCACCGTTATTCCGAGCTTCTCTATTTTACTAAGTGGGAAGGATGACCGATAGTCCCCATTGTTACTGTCGAGAAGAATGAAATTCAGCAGGTTTTCATTCCTGCAGTCTTTGCCAGTGCCGCAGCGCAGGTACCCGAGCAGCTTGATGACACACTGTTCCAGTGTCATACCAAACTGCTCCGGGTCTCGTCCCAGGTTCGGGACATAGACTTTCGGGCAATCATCAGCGGCGATGGCAGAAGACACGCCTTCAGGGAGCAGATTGGCGATCAAACTGGAATAGTAACTGCCGGGCGGATAACAGATAAGGTCTGCCTTGCTGATCAGCTTGCGGGTTTTTTTGCGTAGTTCCGATTTTGCCGGTACCAGTTTGTCAGGGTGTCCTGACAGGCGCAGGCGTTTGATGGGCGACTGCAGTGGTGCCATCTCTTTTCCTGTTATGCGATGCTGGCCGATAATTCGGCTGCCGTCTTCCAGATCGGCGGCCAGATGAAGATTATCATTGACAATCGGTCGTACTGTGCCGAGCACGCCCACCAGTTTTGAAAACAGGAAAACAATCGGGTCCAGATGCCGGTGGTTATTCAGGTAGCCGCCAGTGAGGATCAAATTGCCGATGCTGGCTCCCCTGAGGTCGAAATTGTCGGGCATGAAATCGCGAAAATAGCCGAGCTGGTTGCGGATCAGCCGTCGCATGGGGTTCGAAATCGCCGCAACCATCGGGTATTTTCCCTGTATCATCTGGTCGAGTCGTTTCGACAGTACACTGTTGCGTTCAGCATTGGCTAGACGATAGGTAAATAACTGGTAGACTTCCGGGTGACCGGTCACGGATTCGTCCGCCAGCGCAATCATGCGACTGCGTAAATCGCCGATGGCAGGCATATTAAATGCCTGACGCAGTTTCGCCGAGCTCCCGCCTGAATCGAACGGAGTGATTAAATGCGTCGAGTTGTATGTATGGTTTTTTAGAACGCGGCTTACATCGTTGAGTGCCGAGCCGCCACTGAAAAACAGAATTGCCGGGCCGAGTTCCGGTGCTTTGCGGTAACGGCTGATGCGGAGCGGATCCGGCAGCTTCGCGGTTCGGGTAATACGTATCGAGTTCATAGATGACAGCTCGGTTAAGCGTTTGCTCTGTTGAACGGTCCCGCACTGCAGATCAAGGAAACCGAATTTACATCTCATTGTCACCTTAGCATATTAGGTATGAATAATCTGATTCCAGGAATTCGTAATGCGGCGAGAGCCGTTATCGTGCGCGATGGCCAGGTCCTGCTTCTGCGAAAGCAGGGCGGAGGGCAGGGTGAACGGTTTGCTTTGCCCGGTGGTGCCCAGAACCTGGGAGAGACGCTCGCTCAGGCGCTCAATCGGGAATGTCAGGAAGAAATAGGTACTGCTGTTGAAATCGTTCGCCTGCTGCATATTGCCGATTTTTTCAAACATCGCGACTCGGACCCTCCCAGCAGGCGGCACCTTCTGGAGATCCTGTTCCAGTGCACGGTGCCCTCAGGCTATACACCCAGAAACGGCTACCACCCTGACAAACACCAGCTCGAGGTGGTCTGGATGCCGGTCGACGATCTGCCGCTGATCAATCTGTTGCCCGCTTCGCTGAGCGCGTATCTTGGTGAAAACAGCGGCGATGCCGCCGCCGTGTATCTGGGGGAAATTGAGTAGCCATGCGTATCCCCAAGGGTGTTCGGAATAATCTGCGTTTTCTCACTGTGGAAGTCGGTTCGCAGCTGTCTCACTTGCAGACGTTTCTGGACAATTTCTCCGTGACGGTGGCCCGCCGTATCCTCGATCGCAGCGGCTACGTCAACAACCTGAAGATGACCATTCATAACAGCTGTGTCAGTCACATCGCGCAAGTCGGAGGCCAAGCGGTCTTAGGAAGAC
>JAUXDG010000101.1 GCA_030618475.1 Gammaproteobacteria bacterium
GAAGGTGAGAAATGGGACATTCCGAGAGGCTCCTCTGGAGGACCCTCTCTTGCTGCGCAATTCACCTTGAAGGACACAAAAGTCACCAAGGAACAAGCGGTTAAATGTTCGTTGCGAAAATTTCAACCTATATATCGGCAAGATTACCGTTTTTCTCCAGCCAGTTTCGGCGGTCGGACGAGCGGTTTTTAGCGAGCAGTAAGTCGAGAATTTTATGGCTGTTGTCGCCGGCCTGGACGGTCAGTTGCACCAGTCGGCGGGTATCCGGATCAATCGTCGTTTCGCGCAGCTGCAGGGGATTCATTTCGCCCAGGCCTTTAAAACGCTGTACATTGACCTTACCCTTGATATTCTCAGCGGCAATCCGGTCCAGTACACCCTGCTGTTCCGCATTGTCGAGCGCGTAAAACACCTGCTTCCCCACATCGATACGGTACAGCGGCGGCATGGCAACATAAACATGACCGGCTTCAACCAGGAGCTGAAAATGCCTCAGAAACAAGGCGCACAGCAGTGTCGCTATATGGGCACCGTCAGAATCAGCGTCGGCCAGTATACAGATCTTGCCATAACGCAGATTCTTCAGGTCGACAGAGCCCGGCTCAACGCCGATGGCCAGAGCGATATCGTGTACCGTCGTCGATGCCAGCACCTCGGAAGGATCCACCTCCCAGGTATTCAGAATCTTGCCACGCAAAGGCATGATGGCCTGATATTCCCGGTCACGGGCCTGTTTGGCTGATCCGCCGGCGGAATCCCCTTCCACCAGGAACAATTCAGCCCGTTGCAGATCAGTGCTTGCACAGTCGGCCAGCTTGCCCGGCAAGGCAGGGCCACTGGTGACCTTTTTTCGAACAACCTTTTTTCCAGCTCGCTGACGGCTTTGTGCATTCTGGATAGCCAGCTGGGCGATCTGTTCACCGGCTTCGGTATGCTGATTCAACCAGAGGCTGAAGGCATCCTTGACCACGCCGGAAATGAAGGCTGCACATTCACGCGAAGACAGGCGTTCCTTGGTTTGTCCTGAAAACTGCGGCTCGAGGAGTTTTACCGACAGAATATAGGCACAACGTTCCCAGACGTCGTCCGGGGTTATCTTGATGCCGCGCGGCAACAGGCTGCGGAATTCGCAGAATTCACGGATAGCCTCGGTAAGTCCGGTACGTAAGCCGTTGACGTGGGTGCCGCCCTGAGAAGTTGGAATCAGGTTAACGTAACTTTCGTTAACCAGTTCCCCGGCTTCCGGCAACCACACCAGCGCCCACTCGGCCGCCTCTGCATTGCCTTCAAAATCGCCTACGAAAGGCTCTTGCGGAATACACACCACCTCGCCCAGGGTATCGACGAGATAATCACGCAAGCCGTCCTCATAATACCAGGATTCCTCCTCAGCACTGTTTTCATCGACCAGGGTGACTTCGAGACCTGGACATAAAACCGCTTTGGCGCGCAACACATGTTTCAGGCGCGCCATCGAGAATTTGGCGGAATCGAAAAAATGGGGGTCTGGCCAGAAGCGCAGCGTAGTACCGGTATTCTGCCTGCCAACCTTGCCGACCTCGTCCAGCCCGGCAGTTTTTTCGCCATTCTTGAACGACAGGTTGTATTCTTTGCCACCGCGCCGCACCCAGACTTCCAATTGCCTGGACAAGGCGTTGACAACAGAAACGCCGACGCCGTGCAGACCGCCGGAAAACCGGTAGTTGTCGCTGGAAAATTTGCCGCCGGCGTGCAGACGGGTGAGGATCACTTCGGCGCCGGACACCCCTTCCTCGGGGTGCATATCCACCGGCATGCCGCGGCCATTATCCTTTACCTGTAAGGAACCATCCTTGAATACCGTGACTTCAATTTTACTGGCGTACCCGGAGACGGCTTCGTCGACACTGTTATCGACCACTTCCTGGGCAAGGTGATTGGGGCGGGTGGTATCGGTGTACATGCCCGGGCGTTTACGCACCGGGTCAAGTCCGCTTAAGACTTCAATCGAGGCGGCGTCGTAGTTACTGGCCATGGCAAATCAGGAATCCGAAAATCAATCCAGCTGGCTATGCTACCTGAAGCACGCCAAGGGTTCTATTGGGGCTGCGGCCCTTAGGGCTCGCTTCAAAATAATTTCACATTTATGGTCGCCGATCTATCCTCTCTCGCTGCGTTGCAAAACCTAGAAATATACTTATATTCCTGCGCTTTTGCGCCTTGCGAGAGAGGCATCTCGACACCCATAAATGCAAACTTATTTTGGCGCGAGCCCTTAGTCTGAGTACAAATATTAACGCTGTCCAGAAATGAATCAGGGTTTTCTCAATCACGACCCTTCAATTTATCCAGAATCTGGCGTTCGGTGTCACCAATCGGCAGCGGACAAAAATAGTAGTCCACCAGTTCGGTGCGGAAACGATCCTGACCATCTTTGCGTATGAAGCGCCAGTCCCTGTTTCGAACCGGACGAAACTGCCCCCCACTGCCATAGGCATAGCGTTGAACCTTACTGTGCTTACAGCGAATACCCTCGTAGCTAACGTTTTCCACGCCATTCCTGGAGCGCAACAACGCCGTGTATCGAATCACCCGGTCCTTACCGATCGATAATGACTTAGCGTCAATGAACAGGGTAAAGGGGAATTCAGGCAGGGAAAGATCAACCTCGACCAGATCATCCGCCTGCGGGTAGGGTGGTATGACAAGCGCATCTTCTTTCCATTCGGATTCTGGGACGTCCTTGCCACGACCGAAGTCGTCCTCTTCATCCATGTCCTCTATTCCGGCAAACATCGCATTCGATGCTGCCAGACACATTATTGCGCAAAGCGCCATAAACGAACGCTTCATGACCATTATCACCACCCGCTGTTTTGTGCAGTGTAACGATTCAGCCAGCCTGGTAACAGACCCTAAGGAGTCGTCCAGAAATAACTTGCCGATATTGCGCCGCAATGTCGTTCGTATTCAAGGCACGGCAAGGGGCGCATAGCACGGCTATGTAACCCTTGCCGTAACGAAGAAGACGGACGACAGGGCAAGTAAGATCGGCAAGTTATTTCTGGACGACTCCTAAGCCTGGTTCGCCGGTGGACTGAGTTCATCCGCCAGTTTCTTTGCGCCCACATAATCCGTCTTGCCGGTGCCGAGCAACGGCACCTCCTTGACATTCAACACCACGGCAGGCACCGCGAGCGCGGAGACACCCTGCCCCCGGGCATGGGTGGCGAGGGCGTCACGATCGGCGTCCGGGTTATCGCTCAGCAGTAGCAGACGTTCGCCCTTTCTTGGATCCGGCTGGGTCACCACGACGTGCCGTTGCCCCGGCCAGAGCTCGCCGGCCATGGCCTCCACCGCAGCCAGCGACACCATCTCGCCACCCACCTTGGCGAAACGTTTGGCGCGCCCCTTGATAAATACGAAGCCATCCCCGTCCACCTCGACGATATCGCCCGTGTCGTACCAGCCCGCCTCCGGCGGCTGCAGCCGACCCGGATCGCTGGCCAGCAGGTAGCCGCGCATGATATTGGGCCCATGCACCCACAGTCGCCCGCCGTCCTCGATACCGGGCACTGGATCGAGCCGGTATTCGATGCCCGGGGCGAGCTTTCCGACCGAGCCGGCACGGTTCTGCATCGGCGAATTCATACTCAGGATGGGTGCGGTCTCGGTGGCACCATAGCCCTCGAAGACTCGAACGCCGAAGCCCTCGGACCATTGCCGGCGGGTCTCGTCCTTGAGTTTTTCCGCGCCGGCAAAGGCGTAGCGTATGCTGTAGAAGTCGTAGGGGTGGGCAAAACGCGCATACCCGGCAAGGAAGGTATCGGTACCGAATATCAGGGTCGCATTGGTTTCGTAGACAAGTTCCGGCACGATACGGTAGTGCAACGGCGATGGGTAGAAGAAGACCTTAATCCCCGACAGCAAAGGCAGCAGGGTGCCCGCGGTCAGCCCGAAAGAGTGGAACATGGGCAGGGCGTTGAAGACGATGTCGGCGGGACCAAAGTCGATCATCGCGCTGACTTGATAGCGATTCGCCTGGATGTTGGTGTGGCTGAGCACGACGCCCTTGGGTGAACCCTCGGTCCCGGACGTGAACAGCACCACCGCCGAACCGTCCGGGTCGCGGTCGTGGGCGCTGAAGTGGTACCAGATACCGCTCATGCGGGCAGCCAGCAGACCGAGCAGCTTGGCGCCAATGCCGATGGACTTGCGGACATCCTCCAGGTACAGCACCTGAACCCCGGCCGCATTCATGCCATCGACCATGTCACCCAGCTTGCCCAACTCGACGAAGCGGCGCGAGCTGTACACCCGCTGGATGTTGGCGGTGTTACAGGCGCTGATCGCGTTGGCCGCCCCGGTGGAAAAGTTGATCATCGCCGGCACCCTGCCATGGGCCAGCAGACCGAAGAAGGACACGACGTTGGCCGCCGCATTGGGCAGCAGCAAGCCGATGTGTTCGCCGGGTTCGGTATCCCGGGACAGAGCACGGCCGAGCACGAAGGCGCTGGTGACCAGCCGGCCGTAGTTCATCGGCCGGCGCTCCACGTCTTCCAGTACCGTATGGCCCGAACCGTGGGTCCGGCGTGCGTCGAGCAATGACTGAAACAGGGTGCTGCGGTAGTTCGAACTCTCGAAGATCAGTCCGGTCATGACCTCCTGCAGGCGCTGACCGGCGAAATGGCGGCGTTGCCGCCCGCGTAGCTGGTCCGGAATGTCGAAGCGCTGTGGCGGCAGGAAGGTGACCCGGATCCTGGGGAACCAGCGCGTGCGGACCTTGCCCCTGAGACGCGAGAAGGGTGTGTACTGCGCCCCTTCCAGGCGGACCGGCAGCACCATGGCGCCGGACTTGTCGGCAATCATGCCCGGGCCTTCGTACACCTTCATCAGAGAGCCGGTGACCGTGATGCGACCCTCTGGAAAAATCACCACCTTTTCCCGGTTCCTGACCGCCTCGATGAGGGTGCGCATCGACAGCGAGTTGGTGGGGTCGATCGGGATGACGCGGGCCAGCGACATGAAGTATTTGAGCACCCGGTCCTTGCTGATAAAGGTGTTGACCGCGAAGGTCAGGTCGGCTGGAACATAGGCGGCAATCAATGCCGGGTCCAGGTAACTCTGGTGGTTGGAGACGATCAGCACCTTGTCACCGGCGGCATGGAAGTGTTCCAGCCCCTTGACCTCCACCCGATAGAACAACTCCAGCACCCAGGCCAACAACGCCTTGGCCAATGCACCGGGCAACAGCCGGGTGATATAGATGGCGACAATACCGTTGGCGATGGCCAGCCCCAGGATTATCCCCGGTATCCTGATATCCAGTTGGAACAACCCGGTGATCAACAACGCCGATACAACCATGAACAAGGCATTGACGATATTGGCGGCGGCAATGTTGCGCGAGCGATGTTCGGCCTCCGAGCGGTGCTGCAGCAGCGCCTGCAGGGGGACGATATAGATGCCGCCCGAGGCCGCCGTCAGCAAGACATCCGCTGTGATACGCCAGCCCCCGGCTTCGCCGAGGAACTGTGAGACGCCGATCAGTTCTCCAGCGGGGGTGCCGTGGCGCGACGCAAAATACAGATCCAGCGAAAACAGGGTGATACCCAGCGCGCCCAGTGGCACATAGGTCGCATGAACCTGTCCCTTGAGCATGCGGTTGCAAAACAGGGAGCCAAACGCAATCCCGATCGAAAACACGAACATGAAGTAGGCGACCAGGTTCTCGTTGCCGCCGAGCACATGCTTGCAGAAACCCGGCATGATAGTCAGGTAGGTTGCGCCGACCAGCCAGAACCAGGAGATCGCCAGAATGGTCAGGAAGATATCGCGGCGAGAGGCGGCATGGACCAGGATATTCCAGGTCTCGGCAAAGGGGTTGAGACCCAGCTTCAGATCCGGTGCGGCCGGCTCGGTTGGCGGGATCGAGCGGCTGGAGAGATAACCAGCCACCGCCATCAGCACCATCAGGCCGCCTATCCACCACACCCCCTGGTCGTCCAGCACGAACTTCCCCATCAGGGTGCCGATCAGGATCGCCACGAAGGTGCCGGCCTCGATCCAGGCGTTGCCGGCGATCAGTTCGTGTTCCTCCAGGTGATTCGGCAGGATAGAGAATTTCAGCGGTCCGAAGAAGGTTGATTGCACCCCCATCATGAAAAGTAGAAACATCAGCAGCGGCACGCTGTGCAACACCAGCGCAATGGCCGCAACCACCATCAACACCACCTCTACCAGCTTGATCAGGCGAATCAGCCGGGCCTTGTCGTGGATTTCAGCCAATTGCCCGGCAGTGGCCGAGAACAGGAAAAACGGCAGGATGAACAGCCCACCGGCCATCGGTACCAACAGATTGGGATTGATGCCCTGCCCGATGCCGACGCTGAATGTCGCCAAAAAGATAATCGCGTTCTTATACAGGTTGTCGTTGAAGGCGCCAAATGACTGGGTCAAAAACAGCGGCAGGAAACGTCTTGTGCGCAGCAGGTCAAGTTGATTGTTGGTCATGATGTGAATGCCATAGCTATGTACCGGGGTTTTTTGTTCTCCGGGCCTTAGGGCTCGCTTGGAATAAAACATTGTCGCCCGGAAAAACCGTCTGTTGAACCGCAGCATGGTAGACTTTTCCACGAAAGGCAATGCGTTGGAGCGAAAGATTGTGGGCAAGCGGGACGACGGCGGCGTCATAATCGCCCGCGGGATCAGGGGGCGGCTATGCGGCTCGCCAAGGCCGGCCAGTCAGGCCGCAGCTTTGCTCATGGACCAACGGTGAACTGAAAGAATATGGTAACAAGCGACAAATTTCTTCTGCTGAAAACGCATCGTTCTACGCGCGGGCTCAGTGACGAAGCGGTGCATGAAATTGCCGATGAGGCCGAGCTTCTCCGCTTCAGTGCCGGCGATGTCGTCCATCGGCAGAATGCCGTCGTAACGTCGCTGGACCTGGTTATCGCCGGGCGACTGAGCCTGTCCATGGTGGATAAGCAGGGCAATATTACGGTCCAGCGGTTCCAGCCTGCCGGCGGTCAATACGGCGTGCTGAGTGGGGCCCTTGGGGAGCCCGCGGGCATTGAATGTGTCGCCGAAGATCCGACCACCTTGCTTCGTCTGGACTACGAGGTTGTTCTGGGGCTGAGCTCGAAATATCAAGCTTTCCGGCTCAATCTACTGCGAATGGCGGCCGATGGCATCAAGCAATTTCTTTTCCAACAAAAGCATCTGGTCAAACCTCAGCTGGTGGCGATATTTCATGAGCAGCCGGAATCCCGCAGGCTGAGCCGAAAACTGATCCAGCGTCTGAACGAGTTGGGTGAAAACCCTTGCGTGTTGACCGATGATCCAGAATGGATACCCATTGAGGGCCTTCGATATCACCTGATGCCTGGAGGCGGCCGGCGGACGAGTGAAGAGGAAATTCGTCGTCAAGTCAGTGAGTGGTCCGATTCACAAAGAGTCATTGCCGACCTGGACACGACTTGGGAACCGGCCCAGGCTGCTGCGCTCCTGGGCTCCTGCGGGCTGGTGTTGTGGTGCGTGACGCCTCAAACCTGGAGGGAATCGCTGCGAAAGCTCGAGGCTTTTGAAGCGCACGCGCCTACCTGGCGTGAAAAAATTTGTATTGTGTGGCTCCTGGATCGTGAGCAGGCCGCGCCTCTGGCAAGTGAACTGCGAAAGCTTGCCAAGCGGGATATCAAAGTCTCGTTTACGAGACCGGGACCGAATCAAGGCCCAATCATGAATCACGGTTTTGAGCGGCTGGTTCACCTGTTGCGAGGCGTCCGGATTGGAGTGGCGCTGGGCGGGGGCGGTGCACGCGGTATGGCTCACCTGGGGGTCCTCAAAGCCTTTGAGCAAAACGGCATCATCGTCGACATGATTGCTGGTACGAGCGCTGGCGCCATGACAGGCACCCTGTATGCATCTGGCATGGACATAGATCATTGGATTGAAGTATTTATCGCTGATCTGAAGCCCTCGTGGCTGTTTCGTCTGTTGCCTCGTAGCGAGCAGTGGTACTTGTTCCACAACTTTCGGCGAGGCCATTTCGATCCCATGTTGAGAAGGTACCTGCAGCGATATTGGCTTGAACAAATTTCGATTCCCGTGCACACGGTCACTGTTGATTTGATTAGTGGCAAGACCGTGGTGAGGGCGGGCGGGGATGCGGTTGACGCGATCGTCGAGAGCATCAACCTTCCCGGCCTGTCGCTGCCCATTATGCGAGGCGGTCAGGCACTGGTCGATGGCAGTGTAATTAATACTGTGCCGGCAGACGTGCTGGTAGGAAAGGGCTGCAACTTTGTGATTGCGGTTAGTGTGACGGCCAAATTAGAGTCGGAATTTGCAAGCAATCGCCCCGACACACCGACTGCGAGCATGAATCGGGCTACAACATTGCAAACACTGGCACGTACCTACCTGGTGCAAAGTTCGAGCCTGAGTGCGCTGGGCGTTCAATCGGCCGATTTTGTGATCGAGCCGGATGTGACCAAATTTGATCTATCCGAATTCTCGCGAACGGAAGAACTCGCTGCGGCGGGAGAGCAAGCGACACTGAAGGCGATCTCGCAGATCAAGGAGTCGCTGGCGCGACTCGACCCTCAACTGTTTGCGTCGTTTAGGGAAGAGTCCTAACGTCACTACCGTTCATCCTCGGCTTTCATAATCTTTTGTGGCGCTCTTCAGTACTTCTCCGGTATAAAGTCAAACTCCGCGATAGACGTCTCGTCGTCGTACTTGCCCTTCATGCTTCGCTTGCCGAGTTCGACCTTCTCATGGGGCAGCTCCTTGTAAGGGATCTGGCTGAGAAAGTGTGAGATACAATTCAGCCTGGCGCGCTTCTTGTCATCGGCTTGCACGACATGCCACGGGGCATAATCGGTATGCGTGGCCGCGAGCATGT
>JAUXDG010000214.1 GCA_030618475.1 Gammaproteobacteria bacterium
CGTGCCAGTCACCCCATGTGGTGTGCAACATCACAATCTGCTGCAAGCGCTTGCCACGCATAGGGCCGCTGATCGCCTGTTTCATCAGCTGCGACCAGAGCGATTCTGTTTGCCGGTCGTAGAGCAATACGTCATTGTTATACAGCAATCCTGATACCCCGAAATTTCGCACCGAACCATCCACAGAAGCGATAAAGGCCATACCAGTCCCGCACAAGGGGCAATAACTGACAACGATGGCTTCCCGCTCGAAGCTGTCGTTAACGATTTCGTGATAATTCAGTATTTTGATTGGATAGGCTTTGCTCAGACCATGGCGATCTATACCCAGCACCCGGTCCTTGTCGGCAAGAAAACTCACCTGGCTGGCCGCGATAAAGCGTGGCTGGTCGATAGCGGGTATACCGTCACGCGCCGGCCCGCCGTGATGGATATCTCCGGCAGGCAGCAGTGAATCCGTCACGTCAAAACCGTTTTTGGAGCCCGCCTGCAGCAGCGCTGGAGCACAGTGGTAGAGCAGCACGCCCACCACCAGTGGATAAATCAGCCAGCTCAGCCGGTGCCTGCAAAAGAGCCCGATGTTAGCGGAAATTTTCACTGTTTATGCCATCTACAGGTTTGCCGTCTCAGGTTTTGACTGACTGAATGCCGACGAGTTCACCAAATTGTTCTCAGCCCCAAAATCCTGTAGCTTAGGCAGCTATCCTGATAGCCCCAAGCGCACAGCCCCGAACAAGGAGTCATCATGAAAGCAAGAGCCGCCGTCGCCTGGCAGGCCAAACAACCTCTTTCGATTGAGGAAATTGATGTTGAAGGTCCGAAAGAAGGTGAGGTCCTGCTGAAAGTAATCGCTTCCGGCGTCTGCCACACCGATGCCTTTACCCTGTCGGGTGAAGACCCGGAAGGTGCATTTCCCTGTGTACTCGGCCACGAAGGCGGCTGCGAAGTGGTGGAATGCGGCACCGGCGTCAAGACTCTGAAACCCGGTGACCACGTCATTCCACTGTACATTCCGGAATGCGGACACTGTGAATATTGCAAGTCGCCGAAGACGAACCTGTGCCAGGCCATCGCCTCCACGGTGTGGACCGGTTACATGCCGGACGGTAGCCGCCGCTTTTCCCACAACGGCAAAGCCATCTATCACTATATGGGGTGTTCGACGTTTTCTGAATATACCGTGGTACCGGAAATTGCACTGGCGAAAATCAACCCCGCCGCTCCGCTGGACAAGGTCTGCCTGCTGGGCTGTGGTATCACCACCGGCATAGGTGCAGTGCTGAACACCGCCAAAGTGGAAGCCGGCTCGACAGTTGCCGTTTTTGGCCTCGGCGGCATCGGCCTGTCGGTGATACAAGGCGCTGTTATGGCTAAAGCCCAACGCATCATTGCGGTGGACATCAACCCCGACAAATTTGAAATGGCCAGGGCTTTAGGCGCTACCGATTTCATCAATCCGTCGGATATCTCCACTACAGTCACCGAGGCTATTGTGGAAATGACCCAGGGCGGTGTGGACTACTCCTTTGAAAGTATCGGCAATGTTGAAATCATGCGCGAGGCACTGGAATGCTGTCACATGGGCTGGGGCATCTCGACCATTATCGGTGTCGCCGGTGCCGGCAAGGAAATCTGCACCCGTCCGTTCCAGCTGGTTACCGGCCGCACCTGGAAAGGCACGGCGTTCGGTGGCGTTAAAGGGCGTAGCGAACTGCCCGGCTATGTCGATAACTACATGAACGGCAAAATTGAACTGGACAGCATGGTCACCCACACCATGCCGCTGGAAGAGATCAACACCGCCTTTGATCTGATGCACGAAGGCAAGAGTATCCGCTCAGTTATTATTTTCTAGAGGTTATCAGCGTGGAACAGATCGAGAGCGTTAAGGAGTTCGGCGGTTATCTGAACCGCTATCAGCACGATTCGCACAGCTGCAACTGCCGCATGACTTTTTCTGTCTATCTTCCCCCCGAGGCAGAAACGGAAAAAGTACCCGCAGTGTACTGGCTCTCCGGCCTCACCTGCAGCGATGATAATTTTCGCGTCAAAGCCGGTGCCCAGCGATACGCATCCGAACTGGGGCTGGCACTGATCATACCGGATACCAGCCCGCGCGGTGAGAATGTACCCGATGCGGCGCAGCGCTACGACCTTGGCCAGGGTGCAGGTTTTTATGTCAATGCCACCCGCCAGCCCTGGTCAAAGCATTACCATATGTACGATTACGTGACGCGCGAGCTGCCGGCACTGATTGAAGCCAACTTTGCTGTCGTGCCGGACCTGAAGTCCGTTTCCGGCCATTCCATGGGCGGCCATGGCGCACTGCTATGCGCACTCAGGAACGCGGGCGGCTATCGCTGCGTATCTGCCTTTGCACCCATCTGCAATCCAATTCAAGGCGGTTGGGGTGAAACCTGTTTCAGCGCTTATCTGGGTGATGACCGGGAAGCCTGGAAGGCCTACGATGCCACCTGCCTGATCGAGGCCGGCGCCCAACCCGTACCGTTACTGATTGATCAGGGAAGCGCGGATGAATTCCTCGCGGATCAGCTCTACCCGAAGAACCTGGAAGCCGCCTGCAGGGCGCGGAATTTTCCGCTCACGCTACGTATGCAGGAGGGTTACGACCACAGTTATCATTTCATTTCCACCTTCATCGGTGAACACCTTGCCTGGCATGCCAGGGCACTCAAGGACTGAGCCACCAGCTCACCCTGCTCAACAGCAAGTTTTCTACTGTACGGTTGCCTGTAAGGCCGCTCTTATAATTTCTTCAGTTGTCAGGTCCTTGCTATCAACCGCCCGAACCATGCGACTGGCATCCTGTGGCTTGTAGCCCAGCGCGCTCAGCGCACTCACGGCTTCTTCGACCGGGTTGGCAACATCAGCTCTGGCCGATGGAACAGACCCCGGCGCGAACGCTGCGGCGCTATCCCAACCCGCCAGACGATCACGCATTTCAATGACCAGGCGTTCGGCGGTTTTCTTTCCGACACCCGGCAGTTTGATCAGCGACGCGGTATCGCCGGCCTGCACGCAGGCTGCGAAGTGACCGGCCTCTATACCCGACAGAATGGTCAGCGCAAGTTTTGCGCCGACACCATTCACTTTGATCAGGGCACGGAACAGCCTGCGATCAGACTGTTTACTGAATCCATACAGGGTGTGCGCATCCTCGCGCACAGCGAGGTGAGTAAAAAGGGTGACAGGCTCTCCAACCGCAGGCAGGTCATAGAACGTCGTCATCGGCGCCTCAACTTCATAACCGACACCCTGCACTTCGACCAACAGGCCTGGTGGCTGTTTTTCACGCAATACACCCCGTAAAAACCCGATCACCTCAGCCTGCCTCCACGTAATCGTTGAGCCGCCGGCACTCTGCTCAGGGCCTTTTGCTGGAAGCTGTGACACAAGGCGACAGCCAGTGCATCGGCTGCATCGGCCTGCGGCGTATCGCTGAGACTCAGCAGAACCCGCACCATGTGTTGTACCTGCTGCTTGTCTGCACCACCTTTACCGACCACCGATTGCTTGATTTCACGCGGTGCGTACTCGGCAACCGGCAAGTCCTGCATGACCGCAGCGCAGATGGCAGCACCCCGCGCCTGACCAAGCTTCAAGGCAGAACCGGCATTACGGTGCATGAAGACAGTCTCGATGGCGAACTGCTGCGGCCGGTATTCGGCCATGAGCTCGCTCAGTTCCCGGAAGATCAAGCCCAGCTTATCGGCAAGGCTGTCACCGGCGACCTGAAGACAGCCGCTGGCGACATAACGTGAACGACTGCCTGCACAGTCAATCAATCCATAACCTGTCAAGCGGGATCCCGGGTCAATACCAAGAATTCGTATCATCTAAACCGGCCAGACAAGACTCATAGCTCTGCCAGTATTTCTGCGGAAATATCCGCATTGGAATAAACATTCTGCACATCGTCCAGATCCTCCAGGCGATCGAGCAGGCGAATCATTTTTTCCGCGTCAGTTTTATCGAGGGGTGTGGTATTTTCAGCACGCATGGTCACCTCGGCTTCATCCGTCTCAAAGCCCGAACTCGCCATGGCTTCACTGACGTTCACGAAATCATCCGGCTCGGTCAGCACATCGACAGAGCCGTCGTCGTTGGTCACAACATCCTGCGCACCGGCTTCCAGCGCTGCTTCCATAATAGCGTCTTCATCACTCCCCGCCGGATAGCTGAGTATACCGGTCTGGGCGAACTGAAATGCCACCGAGCCGCTGGTACCCAGGTTGCCGCCGGCCTTGGTAAAGGCATGACGCACCTCGGATACCGTTCGATTGCGGTTATCAGTCATACAATCGACCATGACGGCGACACCACCCGGCCCATATCCCTCATAGCGGATTTCGTCGAAATTCTCGCCATCCTGGGCCCCTGAGCCGCGTCTGATGGCACGTTCCATGGTGTCCTTGGTCATGTTTGCGGCGAGCGCCTTGTCCACCGCCAGGCGCAATCGGGGATTAGCGGCAGGATCAGGGTCACCGGTACGCGCCGCGACGGTGATCTCACGAATCAGCTTGGTGAATACCTTACCCCGTTTGGCGTCCTGGGCCTTTTTACGATGCTGAATATTGGCCCATTTACTGTGTCCTGCCATTGCTGCCTCTCTAAGACCCTAACAGTTCGAATTGGGCAGATTTTAGCATCGACAGGCAGGCGCGTCAGCGACTCCGCAAAACAGGGTCTGGGTCGAATGGTGCTTACATAAGCTAATGCCATTTAAACAGCCACGGAAAACGCGGAAGGCACGGGAGTTTTTTATCGTTTCTTCGGTGATTTCTGCGTATTCCGTGGCTAAATTCAATGCAATTCGATCGGCGGCGAGGCAGATGGAAGCTTGACTAAGTGCCAATCAGGTCTGGGTCCCATCAGGGTGAAACGTCGAGCATGCGCTCCAGCGCCGTCCTGGCCAGCCGGGCTTCCTTTTCAGGCACCTTGACCTGGTTGACCGGTTTGCCGTCGAGCAGATTTTC